>JBDTBX010000446.1:0-8449 GCA_039923915.1 Nostocoides sp.
GACGAGGTCGAGGACCGCCTGCGCGAGCACGGCGTCAAGCCGATCCGTCGCGAGGGCCAGCGCGAGGGCCGCTGGGTGCTCATCGACTTCGGTGACATCGTCGTCCACGTGCAGCACGTGGACGAGCGGCACTTCTACGACCTCGAGCGGCTCTGGCGCGACTGCCCGGCCATCGACCTGGGGATCCCTCCCCGGCGCGACGAGGCGTGAGCGGGACCGCGGCGATGGCACCCGGAGGCAAGCCACGCCGCATCATCGTCCTGCGGCACGGTCAGACCGACCACAACGCCAAGGGCATCTGGCAGGGCCAGCTGGATGCCGCGCTGTCGCCCAAGGGCCATGCGCAGGCTCTGGCGGCGGCGGCGGCGCTGGTTCGGTACTCGCCGGTTCGGGTCGTTGCCTCCGACCTCCAGCGGGCCGCGGACACCGGCGCCGACGTGGCCCGGGCCTGCGGCATACCGATCGCCGTGGATCCTCGCTGGCGCGAGATCCACGCCGGCCACTGGCAGGGGCTGACCAACGACGAGGTGCGGTCGAGGTTCCCCGAGGACCGGGCCCGGCACGATCGTGGCGAGGACTTCAAGCGTGGCGGCGACGGGGAGTCGATCTCCGACGTCGCGGGGCGGGTCCGCGAGGCGCTGCACGAGTTGGTCAGGTCGATGGGGTCGGGGGAGACCGTCGTCATCGCCACGCACGGGGTCTCCGGCCGGGCGACTGTCGCCGAACTGGTTGACATTCCTCAGGACCTCGCGTGGCAGCGGCTCGTCGGCCTGTCCAACTGCCACTGGGCCGAGGTCGTGGAGGGTGGCAACGGCTGGCGGCTGGCCGCCTGGAACGCCGCTCCCTGACCCCACCGACGTCGCCCAGGGCCCCCGATTTGGTGGTTGGCCGGGTCGGCTGGGTAAACTCTCCCGGTCCCCGCAAGGACATCTCACCTGAGGAAACTCGGGGCTGTGGCGCAGCTGGTAGCGCACCTCCATGGCATGGAGGGGGTCAGGGGTTCGAGTCCCCTCAGCTCCCGCCCGGTCTGGCGCCGGTCCTTCGGGCATGACGGAGAAATGCGGTCGTGCCGGAGAATTATCTCCGGCAGATCGGCATTCCTGCCTCACGACGGCCCCCGGCGGCGGGAGAAGACAGGCGGCCTCCGCTCTCGTGTGCTCACGTGGGAGGCTCGGCCGGTGCGGACCGACACCATCTTCGAGCGCAACCAACCAGCAGCAACGCTCGTCGACGCCACCCTGGCGGGATCGCACGAGGCGTGCTTCTGGCTGGAGGACGCACCGGCGCCGCCCGCGGGGGAGGCGCTGAGCGGGCGGCAGACGGCAGACCTCGCCGTCGTCGGGGGTGGCTACACCGGTCTGTGGACCGCGATCCGGGCCAAGGAACGCGACCCCGGTCGGAGGGTGGTCCTGCTCGAAGCGCACCAGCTGGGATGGGCTGCCTCCGGGCGCAACGGGGGATTCTGCGACGCGTCACTCACCCACGGGCGCGACAACGGACTGAACCGCTGGCCGGACGAGGTGGATCGCCTCGATGCACTCGGCGAAGCCAACCTCGCGGGCATCGCCGACACGGTCCAGCGGCACGCGATGGACGCGGACTTCGAGCGCCCGGGAGGGATCGGCGTCGCCGTGGAGCCGCACCAGGTCGACTGGCTCCGGGAGGCGGCGGCTGCCGGAGAGGGGCGCTTCCTCGACGAGGCCGCGGTCCGGGCGGAGGTCGCCAGCCCGACGTACCTCGCCGGCCTCGCCTCGGACGGCACAGCGCTGCTCCATCCGGCCAAGATGGTCCGCGAACTGGCCCGGGTCGCCACCGAGCTCGGCGTCGTCATCCGCGAGAACAGCCACGTGCGACGGCTGTCGGCGGAGGGGAAGACCGGAGCGGTGACCCTCGTGACCGACCGCGGGACCCTCGTCGCCGACCGGGTTGCCCTGGGGACCAACGTGTTCCCCGCGCTGATCCGCCGCTACCGTCCGTTCACCATTCCCGTCTATGACTTCGTCGTCGTCACCGAGCCCCTCACCCCGGCCCAGATGGGCGAGGTCGGTTGGCGTGGCCGGCAGGGCCTGGACGATCCGGCCAACCAGTTCCACTACTACCGGCTGACCGCCGACAACCGGATCCTGTTCGGTGGCTACGACGCCGTCTACCGCTACGGCCGTCGGGTGGATCCCCGCCACGAGCACCGGCCGGAGGTCCACCGCCGCCTCGTGTCGCACCTGCTCACGACGTTCCCCCAGCTCGAGGGCATCCGGGTGACCCACCGGTGGGCGGGGGCGAGCGACACCTCGACCCAGTTCTGCGCCTTCTACGGGACGGCCCACGGCGGTCGGGCGGCGCACGCCGCCGGCTTCACCGGGCTCGGCGTGGGCGCGACCCGATTCGCCGCCGATGTCCTCCTCGACCTGCTGTCGGGCGTGGAGACCGAGCGCACGACGCTGCAGATGGTCCGTCGTATGCCGCTGCCGTTCCCTCCCGAGCCGGTTGCCAGCCTGGCCGTCAACGCCACCCGCTGGTCGCTCGACCGCGCCGACCACCGGCAGGGCGACCGCAACCTCTGGCTGCGCACGCTGGACCGGCTCGGACTCGGCTTCGACTCCTGACCTCGGCGCCGGACTGGGACCGAGACCTAGCCGGCGTGCAGGGTGCGCTCGAAGAGGCTGTGGATGTCTGGCGGCAGGTGCGGCTCGGACACCGTGACGTCAAGATCGGCGCACCGCACCGAGTAGGTGTACGCATCGGGGTGCGACCGCTCGCCAGCCAGTCGCTGCAGGGTGGACGAGGCGAGCAACGTCTCCCAGGCCGAGGTGTCCTCGTCGGGCAGGTCGGTGAGGCTGACCTGCGCTTGCTTGGTGGTGCCGGCGAAGCCACCGCTGCGGGTGAGGACGACCGTGCTCGGCGCCGCAGGCGTGCTCGGCGCCGTGGGCTTCCCCGACTTCTTCTTGCCCCTGCCACCTGCCGATGAGGGGCTGGCCGGCGTCGAGGCACTCAGGACGCCGACCGTCACCCACGCCTGCTGCACCGCGGCAGTGACGGCCGGCTCGACCCCGGTCGCCTGCGACGCGCTCACGGTGAGGCCGGCGAAGGTGGCGAAGTCGCAGTCAGCCCGGATCTCGGCGCCGGTCAGCACGGCATACCAGATCGGCCCCACGGTCTCCCACGCGTTGCCGCCGAGCGCCGTCGCGGCCAGGGCGAAGGCGCGGTTGGGGATGCCGGAGTTGAGGTGGACGCCCCCGTTGTCGTCTGAGGTGTCGACGTAGCAGGACATGTCGGCGGGCTGAGGGTCTTTGCCGAGCTGGGGGTCGTCGTATGCCGTGCCGGGATGGAGCATGTCGCGCAGGGCCCGGCCCTTGACTCCGGGCGCGAGCAGGTCGGCGCCGATCAGCCAGTCGGCCGCAGATGCGCTCTGGCCGAGGTGGTACTGCTTGACGAGCGACCCGAACACGTCAGACACCGACTCGTTGAGCGCTCCCGACTGGCCCTGGTAGTTCAGGCCGGCGGTGTACTGCGTGACGCCGTGGGTGAGCTCGTGGCCGATGACGTCGATGCTGGACGTGAACCGGCCGAAGACGACCCCGTCGCCGTCGCCGAACACCATCTGCTGGCCGTTCCAGAAGGCGTTGTCGTAGCCCTTGCCATAGTGGACGGTCGCGATGAGAGGCAGGCTCTTGCCGTCCACCGAGTTGCGCTGGAACACCGCCGAGTAGAAGGTCCACGTGTCGCCCAGACCGTCGTAGGCCTCGTCGGCCGCAGGGTCACCAGTGGGGGGGCCGCCCTCCGTGCGCACGGTCGTGCCGGGAGTGGCCTGTTTGTCGTGGGCGTCGCCGACCGTGCGCGCGGGCGCATCCGGGCGGCCCGGCTTGGCGCGCGGTGTGGGCTTGGTGGTCGGCGCCGCCGGCATGCCGCGCCGTCCGGCCCGTAGTTCCTTGCCGTGGGTGAGCGACTCCCGGGCCCGCGCCGCGACCGTCGGGTCGTCGCTGCGGGCGAGGGCCTCCAGGATGTACGGGGGGACGATCTGGCAGGTGTTCATGAGCCCATCTTGCGGCCGTCCACCGACATCCGCCTCTCGAGCCACAAGGATTCAAGGATGTTCCGGTGACGACGGCGCTCTGCATACTGTCAGGTCTCCTCCGTCTCTTGGATCTGGACGCCGTACAGCGGGCCGGCATCGCGCTGCGCTAACCTAGGGAGATGGCACGCTCGCTGCTTCTTGCCGAGCCGCGCTGATCGCCCGATCGAGGATCTCCGCGGCCAACCCCACGTCTTCCGTGGGGTTTTTTGATGGGCACGTTGCCTGCAGCGAGCGTGCAGCGAGCCTGCAGCGAGCCTGCAGCGAGCCTGCAGCGACCGACTGACACGAGGACGAGATGACCGACACACCGCAGCACCGCTACACCGCCGAGCTGGCTGACAGCATCGAGGTCGCCTGGCAGGACCGCTGGCAGGAGGAGGGCACCTTCCACGCGCCCAATCCCGCTGGCCCGTGGGCGGATCCGGCCGGCGTCGCGGCATACGGAGACAACGGCAAACTTCTCGTCCTGGACATGTTCCCCTACCCCAGTGGTGCGGGGCTGCACGTCGGCCACCCGCTCGGCTACATCGCGACCGACGTGTTCGCGCGCTACCACCGGATGCTCGGCAAGAACGTCCTGCACTGCCTGGGGTATGACGCCTTCGGGCTGCCGGCCGAGCAGTATGCCGTGCAGACCGGTCAGCACCCGCGCAAGACGACCGAGGACAACATCGTCATCATGGCGCGCCAGCTGCGCCGCCTGGGCCTGGGCCACGACGACCGCCGCGCCATCCAGACCATCGACCCCGCCTACTACAAGTGGACTCAGTGGATCTTCCTGCAGATCTACAACTCCTGGTACGACGCCGGCGCCGTCCGCGCTGACGGGGGGCGCGGGAAGGCCCGTCCGATCAGTGAGCTGGTGGCTGAGTATGCCGCGAGCGGCAGTCGATGGGTCATGGTCGGGCGCGAGGACGGCACGGTCGTCCGGGTCTGGGCCGACCTGACACCGGCCGAGCAGGCGGGGGTGATCGACAGGCACCGACTGGCCTACGCCGACGAGGCGCCGGTCAACTGGGCGCCGGGCCTGGGCACCGTGCTGTCGAACGAGGAGGTGACGGGCGAAGGCCGCTCCGAGCGCGGCAACTTCCCGGTCTTCAAGAAGAGCCTGCGCCAGTGGAAGATGCGGATCACCGCGTATGCCGACCGCCTGGCCGACGACCTCGACCGGGTCGACTGGCCGGAGAAGGTCAAGCTCATGCAGCGCAACTGGATCGGCCGCTCGCAGGGCGCCCGGGTGACCTTCCCCGTGGTGGGACGGGCTGCGGGCATCGAGGTCTTCACCACGCGGCCGGACACGCTCTTCGGCGCGACCTTCATGGTGCTCGCGCCAGAGCACCCGCTGCTGGACTCCATTGTGCCCCAGGGTGGCTGGCCCGAGTTTATCGAGGACTCCTGGACCGGCGGCGCCGCATCGCCGCAGGAGGCGGTCGCGGCATACCGACGTTCCGCCTCCCGCAAGAGCGACGTCGAGCGGCAGTCCGAGGGCAAGGACAAGACCGGTGTGTTCACCGGCGCCTTCGCGACGAACCCCGTCAACGGGGTGTCGGTCCCGGTCTTCATCGCCGACTACGTCCTGATGGGCTACGGCACCGGCGCGATCATGGCGGTGCCCGCGCAGGACGAGCGGGACTGGGACTTCGCGACGACGTTCGGGCTGCCCATCGTCCGTACGGTCCAAACCCCGGATGGTCACGACGAGTCCACCGCGTACACGGGCGACGGACCGGCGATCAACTCGACGCACGGCGACCTGTCGCTCGACGGACTCGGGGTCGCCGAGGCCAAGGCGACGACGATCGACTGGTTGCAGGACAACGGTTTTGGAGACGGCACGGTCAACTACAAGCTGCGCGACTGGCTGTTCAGCCGGCAGCGCTACTGGGGCGAGCCGTTCCCCATCGTCTTCGACGAGGACGGCGTGAGCCACGCGCTCCCCGAGTCGATGCTCCCCCTCGAGCTGCCCGAGGTCCCTGACTACTCGCCCAAGACCTTCGACCCCGAGGATGACAGCAGCACGCCGGAGCCACCGCTCGGACGGGTCACCGAGTGGGTCGAGGTCGAGCTGGATCTCGGCAACGGACGCGGTCTCCAGAAGTACCGTCGCGAGACGAACACGATGCCCAACTGGGCCGGATCCTGTTGGTACTACTTGCGATACCTCGACCCGGCCAACGACGCGGCGTTCGTCGACCCGGCCAACGAGCGCTACTGGATGCAGCCGTATTCCGTCACCGTCGATGGTGCGCCGGCCGGCGTCACCGACCCGGGCGGTGTCGACCTCTACGTCGGCGGGGTCGAGCACGCCGTTCTCCACCTGCTCTATGCCCGGTTCTGGCACAAGGTGCTCTTCGACCTGGGCCACGTGTCCAGCGAGGAGCCGTTCCGGACGTACTTCAGCCAGGGTTATATCCAGGCGCCCGCGTTCACCGATGCACGAGGCGCCTATGTCGAGGCCTCGGAGGTCGTCGAGGCCCCGGGGGTGCACAGCGGCGAGACGGCGTTCACCTGGCAGGGCGAGCCGGTCGTCCGTGAGTTCGGCAAGATCGGCAAGTCCCTGAAGAACATGGTCAGCCCCGACGACATGTATGCCGCGTACGGCGCCGACACGCTGCGTCTCTACGAGATGGGCCTCGGCCCGCTCGAGCAGTCCAAGCCGTGGGACACCCGGTCGGCCGTCGGTCCGCAGCGGTTCCTGCAACGCCTGTGGCGCAACGTGATCGACGAGGAGACCGGTGCCGTCGTCGTCTCCGATGCGCCCATGGACGTGACGACCGAACGGTTGCTCCACCGCACGATCGACGCCGTTGCGCGGGACTACGCCGAGCTGGGCTTCAACACCGCGATCGCCCGGCTCACCGAGTTCAACAACGCGCTGACCAAGCTCGACGCTGCTCCCCGCGCCGCGGTCGAGCCGCTCATCCTCATGCTCGCGCCGCTGGCGCCGCACGTCGCCGAGGAGCTGTGGAGTCGTTTGGGGCACCCGGAAACCCTGACCTACCAAGCCTTCCCGACCGCCGACCCATCGCTGCTCGTCGAGGACCAGGTGACCTGCGTCATCCAGATCCAGGGCAAGGTCCGTGACCGGGTCGAGGTTCCCGCCGACATCACCGAGGACGCCCTGCGCGAGCTGGCCCTGGCCCTGCCCAAGGTTGCGGCCGCGACCCCGAACGGCATCCGGACCGTCATCGTCCGGGCCCCCAAGCTGGTCAATGTCGTTCCCGCCTGAAGCCAGCCGGTAGCGTCGGGTCCGTGACCATCGCCGTCGTCACGGACTCGACGTCCTATCTGCCGTCCGACCTCGCCAACGAGCACGGGATCCGCGTCGTACCCCTGCACGTCATGGTCGGTGGCAAGGAGTTCCGCGAGGGCGTGGACGTCTCGGCCGGCCAGGTCGCAGCGGCGCTGCGCGCCTTCACGCCCGTCTCGACGTCGCGCCCAGCGCCCCAGGCCTTCCTCGATGCCTACGAGGCGGCGGCCGCCGACGGAGCCACCGGCATCGTCTCCATCTCGATCAGCGCCGACATGTCCTCCACCATCGGCTCGGCCCAGCTGGCTGCCGCCGAGGCGTCGATCCCGGTGACCGTCGTCGACAGCCGGGTCATGGGGATGGCGATGGCGTATGCCGCGGTCTCGGCCGCCGAGTCGGCGGCGTCCGGCGCGACGATCGAGGAGGTGGCCGACGCGGCGCGGCGCCGGTGCGAGGCCTCGACAGTCGCCTTCTACGTCGACACCCTCGAGTACCTGAGGCGGGGCGGGCGGATCGGTGCCGCCTCGGCCATGGTCGGATCGGCGTTGGCCATCAAGCCCATCCTCGGCCTGCGGGACGGCAACATCGTCCCGCTCGCACGGGTCCGGACCTCGAGCAAGGCGATCTCGCGCCTCGCTGAGATCGCCGCCGAGGCGGCCACCAACCTGCCGGCCGGAGCCGTCGGGGTCGACGTCGCGGTCCACCACCTCGACTCGGCGGACCGCGCCGCCTCTCTCGCCGGAGAGCTGCGCGGCCGGCTCGGCATGGGCGAGGAACTGCGCGTCGTCGAGCTCGGTGCGGTCGTTGGCGCCCACGTCGGCCCGGGCACCCTCGCCATCGTCGTCTCGCCGCAGCTCTCGTGACGACCCACGCCCTCGGCGCCGTCGCCCTGGGAGGTGGACACCCGGCATACGGGCCCCTGCTGATTGCTGTGTGCATACTCGCCAGCTTCGTCATCGGGTCGGTGAACCCGGCGGCGATCATCGCCAGGCTGTTGGGGCGCGACCTGCGCGCGAGCGGCTCGGGCAACCCCGGTGCCACGAATGCCGGTCGGGTCCTCGGTACGCGGTGGGGCATCGTCGTCGGCGTGCTGGACGTCCTCAAGGGCTTCCTGCCCACACTGCTGC
>JBDTBX010000447.1:0-3199 GCA_039923915.1 Nostocoides sp.
CGCGTCAGCCCGCATCTGCTCCGGCACCTCGTAGCACCGGCCGCACACCGACGGCCCCACGGCGGCGCGGATCTGTCGTGCGCCCAGATCGCGCATCGCCGAGAGGGCTGCGGGCAGGACACCGGCGATCAGCCCGGGTCGGCCGGCGTGAACTGCCGCGACAACCTCAGTATTGTTGTCCCACAACAGGATTGGGGTGCAGTCAGCCACGAGCGCGGCCAGCGCCAACCCCGGCGTGGCGGTCACCAGGGCGTCGACGCACGGCACGTGGCCCTCGGCAGACGGCCCCTCGACGACCGCGACCTTGGCCCCCTGGCACTGGTCCATGAAGATCAGGTGGTCGCGGTCGACGCCGATGCTGGCCGCCAGGTCCCCCCGGTTGCACTCCACAGCCGTCGGGTCGTCGCCGACCTTGCCGCCGAGGTTGAGGCCGGCATACGGACCGCTGCTGTGACCCGCCGAGCGGTCAGTGAACGCCCGGTCGACACCGTCGCTCGTCTCCCGCCAGAAGAACATCGGAGGACCGTGCTGACCTACTTGAGGAAGTCGGGCACGTCGAGGTCGTCGCCCTCGTCGAAGGTGACGGTCCGCGGCGGCTGCTGGGCCGGCGACTGAGGCGCACTCGTGGACCGAGCCGCCGAATCGTCGGCCGCGGATGTCGTCTCTGCCTCGGTGCCAGCCGGGCGGTCGCTCGCTGACTGAGCCGCACGTGGCGCAGGAGGCGTCGCCTCCGCACTGGGGGCCGAACGACCCCCGGCGTGGACGGTGCCGAGCGCGCGGTCGCTGCCGCGCTGCACCGGGGAGCCGCCGTCGAAGCCGGCCGCGATGACGGTGACCCGCACCTCGTCACCGAGGGCGTCGTCGATGACGGCGCCGAAGATGATGTTGGCCTCGGGGTGGGCGGCCTCCTGCACCAGGCGGGCCGCCTCGTTGATCTCGAAGAGCCCGAGGTCGCTGCCACCCTGGATGGAGAGCAAGACGCCGTGGGCGCCGTCGATGCTCGCCTCGAGGAGCGGACTGGAGATGGCCAGCTCGGCCGCCTGGACCGCGCGGTCGTCGCCGCGGGCCGACCCGATACCCATGAGCGCCGACCCGGCACCCTGCATGACCGACTTGACGTCGGCGAAGTCCAGGTTGATCAAGCCCGGCGTGGTGATCAGGTCGGTGATGCCCTGGACACCGGAGAGGAGCACCTGGTCGGCGCTGCGGAACGCGTCGAGCATCGAGACACCGCGGTCGCTGATCGACAGCAGCCGGTCGTTGGGGATGACAATGAGGGTGTCGACCTCTTCGCGCAGGCTGCCGATGCCGGTCTCGGCCTGGTTGGCGCGGCGCCGGCCCTCGAAGGTGAACGGTCGGGTGACGACGCCGATGGTCAGGGCTCCGATGCCCCTGGCGATCCGCGCGACGACCGGCGCGCCGCCGGTGCCGGTGCCGCCGCCCTCACCGGCGGTGACAAAGACCATGTCGGCGCCCTTGAGCACCTCCTCGATCTCCTCGGCGTGGTCCTCGGCCGCGCGCTTGCCGACCTCTGGGTCGGCCCCGGCACCGAGGCCACGGGTGAGCTCGCGGCCGACGTCGAGCTTGACGTCGGCGTCGCTCATCAACAGCGCCTGGGCGTCGGTGTTGATGGCGATGAACTCGACGCCCTTGAGCCCCACCTCGATCATTCGGTTGATGGCGTTGACGCCACCGCCGCCGATTCCGACGACCTTGATGACGGCGAGGTAGTTCTGGGGTGATGCCACGGTGGCGCCTCTCGTGTGGAACAGCTGGTGATGCGGTTGCCTGGTTTCGGGTCCTGCGATGCGCCCCGGCGGAGTCCGAGCGAGAAACACTCGAGGTGAGGTTCACAGTTATGGTTTCGTGATCCTCGCGCGTGAGCGACGCTAGGCGTTCCTCCGGCAGCAAGCAACGACAGGTTGGGCGTGTCGTCCGGTTCGTCGGGTGATTTTCTCGGGCGCATGACACGCCCGTCCCATCGGCCCCAACTGTCTCAGCAGCCCCGGCTCATCGGGTCACCGGGGTCTGCGGTGCCGACACGTCGATGACCTTGGGATGGGACCGCAGCAAGGTGGTGATGATCCGCACCTTGAGTGCCTCCTGGCCGGCTCCGCCCCAGACGATCTCGGTCGACCCGGCCGTGAAGGTGATCAGGTTGGCACTGCCGACCGTGATGCCGGTGACGGCCTGTGCCAGGGCCGGCGGCAGTGCGCCGACGACACCGAGCGCGGCCGCCACGGCGCCGGGCGACAGCCCGTCGGCCGTGGTGGCGGTGACGAGCGGGACACCGGCCGGCCGTGATGGCACGGTACCGAACAGGACCCCGCCGGAGTCCACCACCTCCAGTTGACCCGAAGGGTTCTGCAGGACCAGGGCCGCGATGCGAGGGATGGCTGTGATGGTCAGGGTGTGTGGCCAGGACCGGGCGACACGAACCTCGGCGACGGCCTTGCGCGACCGGACCCGGTCGGCGATCGCCGTGGTGTCGACCCGGGCGAGCGGTGTCCCGATCTGGTCGGTCGCCAGCGCCTTCACGGCCGCCGACTCCGCTGCCGGCAGCCCGTCGACGGCAACCGACCGCACAGCCAACAGGCTGGAGGACCAGAGGGTCCAGCCGACCAGCACGACGAGCCCGAGGGCGAGGATCGCGTAGACCGTGCGGCGCAGCGGGCGACGGCGGACGGCCCGCGCCCGGTCCTCGAACCGGTCCCGCGACGAGCGCACGCCGCGCCGGTCGGCCAGCCCGGTCACGGCTGAGCTCCCAAGGCGGCGAGCACCAGGGGCGCCATCGTCGTCACGTCGCCGGCCCCGACAATGAGCACGAGGTCGCCCGGCCGGGACCGGGCGACGAGGCCGGCGACGACCGCAGCGCGGTCAGCCTCAACCTCCACCTGAGCCTTGGGGTTGTGGCGACGGACCGCCTTGGCGACCAGCTCGCTCGTCACGCCCGGCATCGGGTCCTCGCGGGCGCCATAGATCGGCAGCAGGACGACGTCGCTGGCCGCAGCCAGGCCCGCCCCGAACCCCTCGGCGAAGTCTCGGGTCCGCGAGAACAGGTGCGGCTGAAACACCACGTGGACGTGGTCGGCCCCGACCAGCTCGACGGCGGTGCGGACGAGGGCGGTCACCTTGCCCGCGTTGTGGGCGTAGTCCTCGACCACCGTCACTCCCCCGGGCGTCCCGATCACCTCGAACC
>JBDTBX010000448.1:0-4283 GCA_039923915.1 Nostocoides sp.
AAGGCTCGATCTGGGAGGCCCTCGACAAGGCCAGCTACTACCAGCTCGGCAACCTGACCGCCATCGTCGACGTCAACCGACTCGGGCAACGCGGACCGACCGAGCTGGAATGGAACCTCGACCAGTATGCCGCCCGAGTCACCGCCTTCGGCGCCCGCTCCCTGATCGTCGACGGCCACGACCTGGTCGCCATCGACCAGGCACTGACCGAGGCCCGGCGCGATGACGACCAGCCGACTGTCGTGCTGGCTCGAACCGTCAAGGCCAAAGGGGTGCCGGAGCTCGAGGACAAGAACGGCTGGCACGGCAAGGCACTGCCTCGCCAGATGGCCGAACGTGCCATCGTCGCCCTCGGCGGGGTGAGCCATGAGCAGGTCACCCCGACCCGGCCGGAGCCCGGCACCTCGGCGATCACCGCGGACCCGACAGCCACGCTCACCCTGCCCACCTACGAGCTGGGTGAGAAGGTAGCGACCAGGGTCGCGTTCGGTGCCGCCATCGCCGCGCTTGCCGCCCGTCCCGAGGTGGTCGTGATCGACGGCGAGGTCGGCAACTCCACCCACGCCGAGGAGTTCGGCAAAGTTTGCCCCGAGCGGTACTTCGAGATGTTCATTGCCGAGCAGCAGCTCGTCGCCACCGCCGTCGGCCTGGCTGTACGCGGTTACGTGCCGTTCGCCGCCACCTTCGCGGTCTTCTTCTCCCGTGCCTACGACTTCATCCGGATGGCCGGCATCTCCCAGGTGAACATCCGTCTGGTCGGATCGCACGCCGGCGTCGAGATCGGCGAGGACGGACCCTCCCAGATGGCGTTGGAGGACCTGGCCGCGCTACGGGCCGTGCACGGTTCGGTCGTGCTCTACCCCGCCGACGCAACCGCCACCGTCGCCCTGACCGCGCTGATGGCCGACACCGACGGCATCCTCTACCTGCGCACCACCCGTGGCGCGTACCCAGTCCTCTACGGGCCCGAAGAGACCTTCATCGTCGGCGGTTCCAAGACGCACCGGGCCTCACCTGGGGACCAGGTCGCCCTGATCGGTGCCGGGGTGACCCTGCACGAATGTCTGGCCGCGGCCGACCAGCTCGCAGCAGCGGGCATCGGGGCACGGGTCATCGACGTCTACTCGCTCAAGCCCATCGACCGCGACGCCCTCATCGACGCGTGTCGGGTCACCGGGAGCCGGCTCGTGGTGGTCGAGGACCATTACCCCGAAGGCGGACTCGGCGGCGCCGTCCTCGAAGCACTCGCCGACGCCGACGTTCCCGCCCTGCGCATCGCCCACCTAGCCGTGCGGGACCTGCCCGGCTCCGGCACGCCGGCCGAACTGTTGAACGGCGCCGGTATCTCGGCGCCGCACATCGTCGACGCAGCCCGCGGCCTGCTCGCATCGTGACACGAGCAAACGAAGCACACCGAGGGGCTGCACGATGCCGACCGGAGGCGGTGGCTGGACAACCTCGCCCAAGGCCTGGCCGACCCGGGCACCCTGCACACCTACATGGAGTAGGCCCAATTTTCGGGCGTCCGTTCCGCTTCGAGGTCGAGGAGCTCGTCGAAGGCCGGCTTCCACGGCCCGCGTGGACGTCGGCGGCCTCGGTCTCAAACCCCGCCGAGGTACGCCCGACCGGCGTCTGTCGGCGGACCGTTCATCGTTGGATTAGGTCGGCGAGCACCACCGCTTCGCTGATCTCGACGCGCTTGCTGGCGGTGAGCAGGGTCACCACCCGTCTGCTGGCCAGCTTTCGCAGATGCGTGAGTGCCTCGGCGCGCTCAGGTTCCTCGAGCTCGGAGCGGTAGCGGCTCCCGAACTCCTCGAAGCGTTCCGGGTCGTGGCCGTACCACTTGCGCAGCGTCGTGGACGGCGCGATCTGCTTGCACCACTCGTCCAGGTCCGCGCTCTCCTTGGTCAACCCGCGCGGCCAGATCCGATCGACCAGCACCCGCAGCCCGTCTCCGTGCGCCCGCTTGTCGTAGGGACGACCGACCTTCACCGTGTGCATCTTCGTCATGATCGACTCCTCGTCCGCAGTGTCACCATCACTGGCTGGCTGCCTGCCGTGCCGTTGGTGGGATCCAGTCGAGCAGCTCGGAGCCCGCCAAGGGGCCGCACCGATTTCTCGCTGAACCGCACCACCAGCTGTTCATCCACCCGTATGCCGTGGTGGCCGCGCATGAACTCGTCCTGGAGGTCGTTGGGATTCTCGGCGCCCTCTCCCACAGCTGCCATCTGCCGTTAACCTCCCGCAGTGCGAGCGAACCCAAGCTCACCGTGGGCCGCCCGTCTCATCGCCAGAGGTGGACGAGTCTGGCCTCCCCCACGCTACGTCCACCCGGGTCTGTCGTCCACGGGCCCGGGGCCGAGCACGAGGTTCGGGACGGTGCTCGGGGCGAGCTCGGGCGAGATGCTCCTCCAGGTATGGCTCCCACTCGACGCCGGGAGGCACCGGGGGGCACACGGGGGCGTGGTCGGAATGACAACGACGAAACCCCGCCGTTCCAGCGGCATCCGGGCTGGTCGGGCGGGGTTCTCCTCGGGTGGAGCTGCGGGGATTCGAACCCCGGGCCTTCTCATTGCGAACGAGACGCGCTACCAACTGCGCCACAGCCCCAAGTGCAGCCGAAACGATAACACCGGACCCCCGCCCGAGGGTAAACCGCAGTGCGAGCGGCATCCGGTCACCGCAGCCGGAGCACCGGACACGTAGGCTCGGCACGAGTCCCTCCCGACCCGAGGAGCCCCATGGCGGAGATCAGCACCGTTCCACGCCCAGTGCGGGTGGCCAGCGAGTGGTCGCTGCGTCTGCTCCTCATCGGCGCCGCCCTCCTCGCCCTCGCCACCATCGTCCGCCACCTCAGCGAGGCGGTCGTCCCGTTGTTCGTGGCCCTCCTCCTCGCGGCCCTGCTCTGGCCGGTCACCCGAATCATGGCCCGACGGATCCCGCGCGGCGCGGCGGCAGGCGTGACCGTCCTCGGGACCCTCGGCGCCATCGCCGGCGCCTTCACGATCATCGGCACCCAGCTCTCGAACAGCATCGAGCAGCTGACCAACCAGGTTTCCGAGGGCCTGTCCCAAGTGCGATCCTGGGTCCTCACGACGTTCCACATCACCGACGACCAGTACGCCAGCTACTTCGACCACCTCAAGAAGCAGATCCAGAGCAGCGGCAACCTCACCAACACGGCGGCTCAGGCGGGGTCGACCGCGACCCACGTGCTCGCCGGACTGTTCATCACCCTGTTCAGCCTCTATTTCTTCCTCTACGAGGGCGAGCGGATCTGGGCCTGGGTCGTCGGCCTGTTCCCGCGGGTCGTCCGCGCCCGCGTGGACTCCTCGGGGGTCATCGCCTGGGGCCAGCTCTCGTCCTTCACGAAGGCAACGGTGGTCGTCGCCGCAACGGATGCGCTGGGGATCTCGATCGGCGCCGCCGTGCTCCACGTCCCCCTGGTCCTCGCCATCGGCCTGCTCGTCTTCATCGGCGCGTTCGTGCCCGTCATCGGCGCCGCCCTCTCCGGCACCGTCGCCGTCCTGCTCGCCCTCGTCGCCCAGGGCCCCGTCTACGCGCTCATCATGCTGGCCGTCGTCATCGCCGTGCAGCAGCTGGAGTCGCACGTGCTCCAGCCATTCCTCCTCGGCCGGGCCGTCCGGGTCCACCCGCTGTCGGTCATCCTCGCCATCGCGGTCGGCGTCATCGTCGCCGGTATCGTCGGCGCGCTCATCGCCGTCCCGTTCGCCGCTGTCGCCAACGCCGTGGGCCACCACCTGCTCGACGACCCCGGTGAGCCGATCCCCGACGCGGCGGAGTCAGGCGCGCTGGCCGGCGACCCGGTCCCGTCACCGTCTGAGGACGACGACGCCGAACGGGCCACCGAGAGGGTCGAGGCGATCGAGCAGGAGCTCACCTGATCGGCCCCGGATGCCCGGTTCGGCTCGCTTCAGCCCGTATGCCGCTGGGGCTGGACTGGACGCACGTCGTCGTCCTCGTCGATGCCGATGGGGGTCGGCGTGACGTCGGCGGGTGGGGGGAGCGCGCGGTCGACGCGGGCCTTCATCGTGTAGGTCGGGCGCGGGACCGGACGCGGCTCCCAGGTCAGCGGCAGGTCGTCCTCGTCGACGGGTCCGCCCGCGCGCAGCGTGGCCGCCCCGACGTCGGTCGCGGTGGCGCGGGCTGGCTCCTCGAAGCCGTACGGCTGCTCCTGCGCGACCTCGTGATCCACGGCCGCCGCGTGGCTGGTTGGAATCCTTGGGGTCGCCGCCGCGGTCTCGACCTTCCGGCGAGCAACC
>JBDTBX010000449.1:0-4145 GCA_039923915.1 Nostocoides sp.
ACGGGTCACCGAACTCGCCGCCGGTGCCGGCCACGCCCTGGACGAGCTGCACGGCCCGACCGTCCGCCACGTCGACGGCGGGCAGCAGCTCCAGGCGGGGGCCGTTCACCCCGACCGCCGACCGAGGAGGCGCTCGACGAGGCGGGAAACCAGCGTACCGAGGGTGCGCCCCAGGGTCGTCGACAACTGCGGCGTCCGCCGGCGGACGCTCGTCGACCGGCGCGTGCTGCGCGTCTTCTTGCGTGTGGTCACAGGGATGTCACCCATCTCTCGAGCAGGGCCAGCCCGGCGTCGCCGGACTTCTCGGGGTGGAACTGCGTCGCGGTCAACGGGCCGTTCTCGACCGCGGCGACGAAGGTCTCGCCGTGCGTGGCCGTCGTGACCAGCGGGGCGAGGACGGCCATCGGACCACGCGGCGGCGGGAGTGTCCAGCGCGGCACGGCATAGGAGTGGACGAAGTAGAACCGCTCGCCCTCCAGCCCGGCGAACAGGGCGGACCCGAGGGGCACGTCGACCGTTGACCAGCCCATGTGTGGGACGACAGGGGCGCGTAGCCGTTCCACCCGACCGGGCCACTCGCCCAGCCCCTCCAGCGGCCGGTCGGAGGGCTCGTCGCTGCCCTCGAAGAGGACCTGCATTCCCACGCAGACCCCGAACACCGGTCGCCCGCCGGCGAGTCTGACGTCGATGATGCGTGGCCCGCCGGCCGCGCGCAGGCCGGCCATGCAGGCGTGGAAGTTGCCCACGCCGGGGACGAACAGGCCGTCACAACCCAGGGCCCGGGCGGGGTCGGCTGCCAGCTCGACCCGGGCTCCCACTCGCTCGAGGGCGCGCACGGCCGACCGGACGTTGCCCGAGCCGTAGTCGAGGACGACGACGTCGGGGCCGCTCACCGGCGGTCCTCCAGCTCGGCGTCGTGGACCCGTTCCTCCGACGCCACGGCATCAAATGACCGGACCGACCGCCGAGACGGCTCGACGACCGGCCCGGTGCCGCCGGCTCGACCGGTGAGGAGTTCGACTCCGGGCAGCCCGAGGGCTTCGTGGACCGCGTGCAGCCAGGCCCGCGGGCTGCCAGCGGGTGCGAGGACCGCGGAGTGGATGTCGCCGGCCCGGGCCGGGCCGCTCACCCCGACGGCCGCGACGAGGTCGGCGATCCGGGCGATCGGCAGGTGGGCCGGCCCGGTCGGCCCGGTGTCGGCGGTCCAGAACAGCCACCGGTGCTCGGCCTGCCAACCCGGCGCCTGGACCGTGAGGACTCCACTGGCTCCGGTGTCGAAGAAGCCGATCGCAGGGCGCAGCCGCGCGCCGACCGGGCGGGACGCGAGGGCTGGCATGACGGCGGCATACGGGTCGGCCGCACGCGAGGTCGCCTCGGCCGCTTGGACGGCGACCCAGGCGCCGAGCGGGGTCAGCCGGGCGGCGACGAGACCCCGCTCGGCCCAGCGGCGTACCCCGTCGAGCGGCGCCCGGATGAGGAGCAGCCCGGCGTTCACGCAGGCGTCACAGCGCGCCCTTGGCGCTGGGGATGCCGGTGACACGCGGGTCGCGGGCCACGGCGGCGCGCAGGGCACGGGCGACCGCCTTGAACTGGGCCTCGACGATGTGGTGCGGATCGCGACCGGCGAGCACGCGGACGTGCAGGGCGATGCCGGCGTGGAAGGCGAGGCTCTCAAAGACGTGGCGGGTCAGGGAGCCGACGTAGGTGCCGCCGATGACGACGTACTGCTGGCCCTCGGGCTCACCGGTGTGGACGACGTAGGGTCGGCCCGCGACGTCGACAACGGCCTGGACGAGGGCCTCGTCGAGCGGCACCGTCGCATCGCCGAACCGGCTGATGCCGGACTTGTCACCGAGGGCCTCGCGGAGGGCGTCCCCCAGGCAGATCGCGACGTCCTCCACCGTGTGGTGGGCGTCGACGTCGACGTCGCCCGTCGCCGTGACGGTGAGGTCGATGAGGGAGTGCCTGGCGAAGGACAGGAGCATGTGGTCGTAGAACCGGACCCCGGTGCTCACGTCACCGGCACCGGTGCCGTCCAGGTTGATGGTCAGCTCCACAGAGCTCTCGGAGGTGCTGCGGGACACCGAGG
This sequence comes from Nostocoides sp., assembly GCA_039923915.1. Classification (GTDB taxonomy): domain Bacteria; phylum Actinomycetota; class Actinomycetes; order Actinomycetales; family Dermatophilaceae; genus Nostocoides. The sequence goes on from JBDTBX010000449.1 coordinate 2,090, forward strand.
CGGTGCGGTCGGCGTTCACGGCAGCTCCAGGTGGTCAGGCGCGAGGTGGTCGGGCACGAGGTGGGACAGGGCATCGAGGAAGGCGGTAGTCTCCGCCGGCGTCCCGGCCGTGACCCGAAGATAGCCGGGAAGGCCGACGTCGCGGACAAGGACCCCACGGGCGAGCAGAGCCTCCCACGTCGCATGCGCGTCGGCGAGGCCTCCGAAGAGGACGAAGTTGGCATCGCTCGGGACGGGCTGGAATCCCAGTCCGCGCAGGGTGTCGACGATCCGGTCGCGCTGCCCGCGGATGACGTCGACGGTGGCGAGCATCGTGTCGGCGTGCCGCAGGGCCACCCTGGCGACGGCCTGACTGACGGACGACAGGTGGTAGGGCAGCCGGACCAGTCGGAGGGCGTCGACCAGCGCCGGGTCGGCCACGAGGTAGCCGAGCCGGCCCCCGGCGAGGGCGAAGGCCTTGCTCATCGTGCGGGTGACGACGAGCCGGGGCCGGCCGGGCAGCAGGGCCAGCGCGCTCCTCGTGCCCTCGCGCGCGAACTCGGCATACGCCTCGTCGACGACGATGACCGCCCGCGCGGCCGCGTCGTGCACCGCCTCGACGACGTCGAGACCGAGTGCGGTGCCGGTCGGGTTGTTGGGCGAGCAGAGGAAGACGAGGTTCGGGTCGGCCGCCCGCGCCTGGGCGACGGCATCGGCGACGGTGAGGTCGAACGGCCCGCCGCCGCCCCCGCGGTGGCCGTCGACCCATGCGGTGCCGGTCGTCGCCGTGATGATCGGGTGCATCGAGTAGGCGGGCGTGAAGCCGAGCGCGGTCCGGTCGGGGCCACCGAACGCCTGGAGCAGGTGGAGCAGCACCTCGTTGGACCCGTTGCCGGCCCACACCTGCTCGGGCGTGACGGTCAGGCCCGAGCGGCACGCGAAGTCGGCCAGGTCCGTGCGCAGTTCGGTGAACTCGCGGTCGGGATAACGGTTGAGGGACGGCGCGATCTCGGCCACGGCCGCAGCCATGTCGACGACGACCGCCGGCGGCACTGCATAGGAGTTCTCGTTGACGTTGAGCGGGACCGGCACCTCGAGCTGCGGAGCGCCGTATGCCGTGCGCCCACGGAGGTCGGGGCGGAGCAGCTCCTCGATCGGTCCCGTCACGACAGGTCACCCGTTCTGGCGAGCACGGCCTCGCCGTGAGCCGGGAGGTCCTCGGCGTTGGCGAGCGCGACGACGTGCGATGCGACCTCACGCAGGGCAGCCTCGGTGTAGTCGATCACGTGGATGCCCCGCAGGAACGACTGCACCGACAGGCCGCCGGAGTGACAGGCGCAACCCCCAGTGGGTAGTACGTGGTTGGAGCCTGCGGCGTAGTCCCCGAGGCTGACCGGCGCGAACGATCCGACGAACACGGCACCGGCGTTGCGCACCCGCGAGGCCACTGCCGCCGCATCGGCCGTCATGATCTCGAGGTGCTCGGCAGCATAGGTGTTGACCACGGCCAGCCCCTGCTCGATGTCGTCGACGAGCACGATGCCGGACTGGGGGCCGGTGAGCGCCTCGGTCACCCGCCCGCTGTGCTTGGTCGCCGGAACCCGGCGCCCGAGGGCCGCCTGGGTCGCCGCTGCCAGTTCGGGGCTGTCGGTCACCAGGACACTCGCCGCGAGGGGGTCGTGCTCGGCCTGACTGATCAGGTCGGCGGCGACGAGGTCGGCCTCTGCCGTCTCATCGGCGAGGATGGCGATCTCGGTGGGCCCTGCCTCGGCGTCGATGCCGATCAGGCCCTTGAGCAGCCGCTTGGCGGCCACGACGTAGATGTTGCCGGGCCCGGTCACCAGGGTGACCGGTTCGCAGGTGTCCTCGCCGTCGGTGAAGCCGTGGGCGAAGCCGGCGACCGCCTGGGCGCCCCCCATGGCCCACACCTCCTGCACGCCGAGCAGGGCGCACGCGGCCAGGATCGTCGGGTGGGGGTAGCCGGCGAAGACGCCGGTGTTGTCCTTCTGCGGGGGGCTGGCGACGGCGAGGACACCTGCGAACCGGTCACCCTGGTGACCGGGCCCGGCAACATCTA
>JBDTBX010000450.1:0-2827 GCA_039923915.1 Nostocoides sp.
CGTGAGCAACGACCCCACGACCGCGGCGGCACCGACGGTCCCTGCGGCCTGCCCCAACCGGCGCCGCCAGGCCATCGGGTCGATGTCGCGGGTGGCTCGCCGGATCGCGTCCTCGAACGAGGTCGGCCCACCAGACGGGGCTGGCACCAGGCCGGCGAGATCCTGCTCGTGGCAGACCGCATCGTGGATCAGGCTGCCGACGAGCGGCTTGGCGATGGCCGACCGGACCGGCGTGACCAGTCCGACCCAGTGGCTGGCCAAACCCGGCGTGAGCACCGGCAGGGTGGCGATGAACAGTCGGCCAAGCCCGGTGACCCGCGCGTAGCCGCGCATCATCTCGGCATACGTGAGCACTTCTGGGCCGCCGATGTCGAAGGTCCGGTTGAGCCGCGGGTCGAGGCCTGCGGCCTCGGCGAGGTAGTGGACGACGTCGTGCGCGGCGATGGGCTGGATACGGTTGCGCAGCCACTTGGGGGCGACGAACGCGGGCAGCCGCTCGGTGAGGTGGCGCAGCATGTCGAAGGACGCCGACCCGTCGCCCAGCACGACGCCGGCCTGAAGCACCGCCGTCGGGACGCCGGACTCCAGCAGGATCCGGCCCACCTCGACCCGTGAGGCCAGGTGTGGGGAGAGCGAGCCGGGAGGGTGCAGGCCGCTGAGGTAGACGATGCGACCGACCCCGGCGCTCGTGGCTGCCTCGGCGAAGGTGTGGGCCATCGCCTTGTCGCGCTCGACGAAGTCCCCGGCTCCGTCCATCGAGTGCATGAGGTAGTAGGCGACCTCGACGCCCGCCAGGGCCGCCCGCACGTCCTGGCCGTCAGTCGCGTCGCCCTCGACCACCTCCACCCGGTCGCCCCAGGGCTGGTCGCGGACGGCCGAGCGACGGCGGGAGAGCACCCGCACCGACCAGCCGCGCTCGAGCAGCTCGGGAACGAGCAGGCCTCCGACGTAGCCGGTGGCTCCGGTCACGAGGGCCAGCCCGGGGCGACCTCCGGTGTGGGACGTCATGGTCAGGCTCCGATCTTCAGGGTGACGGGCAGCAGCAGCAGCATGCCCAGCGACCAGGTGAGGTGGGTGATGATGGGGCCCAGGATGCCTCCGGTCACCCGGCGCTGGAGGCCGGTGACGACGCCCAGCACCACCGCGGCGAGGGCCAGAAGGGGTATGCCGGGCCCGATCGTGGTCAGGGCGTAGACCAACGTGGTGAGGGCCACGGCGTGCCGACGGCCGATCGCGGCATACAGGGCTCCGCGGAAGTACAGCTCCTCGGCGATGCCGTTGACGGCCGTGATGAGGGCGACGAGGGGCAGCGAACCCAGTCGGGCGTGGTCGAGGAGGCGCTGGACGGGGTTGCGTAGGAGGGGGAAGCGGCTCACGACCAGGGCGCCGAGCAGGAAGATCGCCAGGACGAGGACGCCGAGGGCGAGGGACTGGACGATCGGCCGTCCGGACTGGTTGCCGGTCCGCGTGTTGGCGTGCCCCAGGTGCAGTGGCCCGGAGAGCATCGCGCCGGCGCCCCAGATGACCGCCAACCCCAACGTCGCCGCGTAGAACGTGCTGTCTCCCGGGGGTATCCGCAACGCCCAGCTCATGGTCGCCGCGCCGAGGAGCAGGGTGGTGGCGGCGACGACCCGGCGCCGGCGGAAGGCGTGGTCGCTCTCGGTGTGGTCGCGAGGGACCGGCTGGACGAGGGTCGCGCGGGCGAAGTCGCGCAGCTCGCCGAAGGGTTCGATCACCGCACGCCGACCGTCGTGGGAGTCCGCGCGGCGAGGATCGCCGCGGCCGCGGCGGGGGCCTCGGCGACGTCATGGGGCAGCAGGTTGGCGCCGAGGTGCTCTGCGACGCCCGCGTCGGCGCCCCGCCCACCGATGGCCACCGGCCACCGGGGGGCCAGCCAGCGGATCGAGCGGGCGCGGCTCACCAGGGCCGATGGTCGGGCGGCCGACAGAATGACGAGCGACGGATCGAGAGCTGCGCAGGCGGCGGCGAGTGCCGGGAGCGGGGTGTCGGCGCCGAGGAACCGGACGCACCAGCCTTCGTGGGACAGGAGGACAGCAACGACGAGCAGGCCGATGTCGTGTCGCTCACCCGGCGGGCAGGCCAGGACCGCGGTGGGCCGGCCGTCCGCGGGGTGGAGGAGGAGGTGGTCGCCGACCCGTCGGCGGATGAGGTGGCTGGCGAAGTGCTCGTGGGCGACGCCGACCCGCCCGGCCTCCCACTCGTCGCCGAGCCGCCGGAGGTAGCCGATGGCGACGCCGCCCAGACCGATCGAACGACCGTGGACGTCGACCGCCTCGTCGAGGGCTGTGTTGACGGCGACCGCGTCGAAGCTCAGGACTGCCGCGTGGATCCGGTCGACGAACGCCGGGAGGTCGGCTCGTTCGAGCGGGTCACTCGATGGGGGTCGTGCTGGGCGGGCGCCGACGACCCTGGCCGCTGCGTCAGCGAGGGGGACGCCACGCGCGCGAAGGGCAAGGACCCGACGCGCCCGGCTCTCGTCCGCCGGCGAATACAGGCGGTAGCCGCCGCGGGTGCGCTCGGGGTCGAACAGCTCGTGGCGGCGTTCCCAGGCGCGCAGCAGGTCGGTCGTCACCCCGAGGCGATCGGCGAGCTCACCGATCCGGATGCCGTTCATCGCACCAGCCTACTCGACAAGCTTGGACAAACATTTGACATTGCAGGTGGCGTGCGTGAGGGTGGCGACTCATGACGTCCCTGCTCTGGCTGCGGCGCGACCTGCGACGGACCGACCTGCCCGCCCTGGGTGCCGCCGCGGTCGACGGTCCGGTCGTCGCTACCTTCGTGCTCGACGAGCGTCTCTGGGCGG
>JBDTBX010000451.1:0-2551 GCA_039923915.1 Nostocoides sp.
TCACCGATCGGCTGGTCCGGGGTGACCTGCAGGACCGACCACCCGGCACCGATCAGGGCGGCGCTCGTGGCGCTGGCCCGGTCCAGGCCCTGCTGGGCGGTGGCCCGCCGGGTGCGGGATGGCTCCATGACGAAGGCGAGGGCGTTGGACCCCGGCTGCCGCAGCGCCGACATCGCGCGTGCGGACTCTTCGTCCATGGCCGACGTCACGGCGATCACCAGGCCACCGGAGGCCGTGACGACGCTGGCCGAACGCAGCACGTCGGCGAATGACTCGTCGCGGGTGGGGGCCGCCTCGGCCAGCGTGTCCAGAGCTGCGTCCAGGTTGACGTCCTGGTGGACGTGAGCTTCGGACCGGGGCTGCGCGGTCAGGAGGTGAACGGCATACCCGAGCTCGAGCAGGTGACACACGACGGAGGCCGCGGCCGTCACCGACCACTCGAAGGTTGCCGAGGCGCCGTGCCCCTGGTGTCCGCTCGCCCGGGTGTCAAGCAGGACCGTGGCCCGCCGGGTCGCCGGCCGGTCCTCCTGCCGGACCATGAGGTCGCCCGTGCGCGCGGTCGCCGGCCAGTGGATGCGCCGGAGGTCATCGCCGTCGCGGTACTCACGGATCGAGACGTCGTCCTCTCCGTGCAGGGCGACCATGTGGGGGATGTTGCCCTCGGCTCCGAGCTCGGATCCCTTGGCCCGAGCGGCGGAGAGCGGGACGACCCGCGGCAGCACGACGATTTCGGTGTGCCCGGCATGCGCCGCCGTGCGGGTGGTCAGGCCGAAGGGGTCACGGACCCGGATGCCCAGTGGTCCGAGCCGGTGTCGGCCCCGAGTGTGCGACCGGACGGTGTAGCGCATGATCCGGCGCTCGCCGTCGCGCATCGAGGGGATGACGAACCGCGGGCGGTCGCCGAGTGGGTAGTCGACGAACTCCTCGGCCATGATGAGCGGCGTCCGCGCCCGGTCAGGATTCTCGACGGCGAGGGTGACCAGGCAGGGCTCGTCGATGTGGACCCGGCCTGGGGACACGTGGCGGTCGACGACGAGCGCCAGTCGGTGCCGCCGGGTGAGGGCGGAGGCGATGACCGGCAGAGCCATGGCAAGGACCCCGATCCGGGTGAGGTCCACGACCCCCAGGAGAAGCCCCGCGAGCAGCATCACCACACCGGCGGCGAGGAGCGCCTTGCCCCGGGTCGTGAGGAAATCGGTGAGTCGTCCCACGGCGGTGCCGAGCGCTAGGAGCGGGGAGCCGGAACGCGCACCCGCTGGAGCAGATCGGTGAGCACGTCGGAGGTGGACCGGCGCGCCATCTGGGTCTCACCCGTGGGGTGGAGTCGGTGCGCGAGGACCGGGACGACCATCGCCTGCACGTCGTCGGGGAGCACGTGGTCGCGGCCCGCGAGGGCGGCGTGAGCCCGGCTGGCCCGCAGCAGGTGCAGGGCCGCACGGGGCGAGGCGCCGAGCCGCAGGGCGGGGCTCTCCCGGGTGGCCGTCGCCAGGTCGACGACGTACTGGGCGATCGACGACGACGCGTGGACGGTGCGGACGGCATGGATCATCGCGCTGACCGTGGCGGCGTCGGTCACCGGCTTGAGCACATCGAGGGGAGAGCTGCCGCCGTGGTGGAGCAGCAGGTCGACCTCGCTGTGCCCTGCGGGGTAGCCCATCGAGATGCGGGCCATGAACCGGTCGCGCTGCGCCTCCGGGAGGGGATAGGTGCCCTCCATCTCGATCGGGTTCTGGGTGGCCACGACCATGAAGGGGTGCTGCAGGTGGTAGGTCGTGCCGTCGACCGTGACCTGCCCCTCCTCCATCGACTCCAACAGTGCTGACTGCGTCTTGGGCGAGGCGCGGTTGATCTCGTCGCCGACGACGACGTTGGCGAAGATCGCCCCGGGCCGGAATTCGAAGGACCGGATGTCCTGGTTGTAGACGCTGACGCCGGTGATGTCGCTGGGGAGCAGGTCGGGGGTGAACTGGATGCGTCGGACCGAGCAATCGATCGACCGCGCGAGCGTCTTGGCGAGCATCGTCTTCCCGACTCCCGGCACATCCTCGATGAGGAGGTGACCCTCGGCGAGCAGTACGGTGATGGCGATCCGGACGACGCCCTTCTTGCCCTCGATCACCGAGTTCATCGCGCCGGCGAGGCGGGCCGACACCTCCAGGACCTCGTCGAGGTTGGGGATGCGCGGCAGGTCCCCCACGCCTTGCCCGACGTCGAAGCTCGTGCCCCGGACCTGCTGGTCGAACGCGTCCAACTCGCCTGCCTCCTCGTCGTGGCGGGGCCCACCATCAACTGACGGGCGGGGCTCCGGACCTCGATCTTGCCTCACGATCCCACGTCGTGGGCCTTCCTGGCGACAACGAGTCAACATCGACGTCGTTCACCTCGAGCCGCTCCGGATCTGTGGGGCCCGTCAACGGCCGCCTTCTCCCACTTCGCTCCACCCGCCTCCCGGCCGGAGGGACCAACCGGCGGCGAGAGTTCCGATCGGATGACCTCAGGCCCAATCGTGCGGGTCAGGGCCGCGCCGGTGGGCGAAGGCGGTCGTGGCGAC
>JBDTBX010000452.1:0-2758 GCA_039923915.1 Nostocoides sp.
CGGCCTCGAAGTCGCCCCGCAGCTCGGACGTCACGCTGACGTCGATGACCTCGTGGCGGTCGGTGTCGCGGGTGACCCGGACGACGTGGACCTCTGCTTTGCCGTACTGGTTGGCGGTGAGGATGACTTCGGTCATGGTGCCAGACTCCTTTGTCTCTTGATCTCTTCTCGGTTTCAGGTGGACCTGCGAACGCGTCAGCTGCCGCGGTAGGTGGTGTAGGCGAACGCGCTGAGCAGGAGCGGGATGTGGTAGTGCGGCTGGCCCGCAGCGACGGTGAAGCAGACCTCGACGACCGGGTGGAAGCAGTCCTGGCCCCGGCTGGCGAAGTAGGCGCCAGTGGCGAACACGACGCGGTAGTTGCCGGGTGTCAGGGTGTCCGGGCCCAGTTCGCCCACCCGACCGTCGGCGTCGGTGTGGGCGACGCCGAGGGCGTCCCCGTCGTCGGCCTGCAGCCTGATCTCGACACCGGCAGCCGGCGCGCCTGCGCTGGCGTCCAGGACGTGGGCGGAGATGAAGCTCATGGCGACACCAGGCCGTTCAGCCGGACGACCGCGATCTGGCCGAGCTGCTCGCCCACGACCCGGTCCTCGGTGGCGTCGTCGTTCTCGAGACGACGCTCCAGCGCGGCCAGGACCTCGGCTGCGGATCGTCCGGCTGCCCGGATCAGGAAGATCCGGTCGAACCGGCGCTCGTATGCTGCGTTCCCCTGCCGAAGCCGATGGCTGAGGTCGTCGTCGACCTGAAGCCCGGCCTGCTCGCCACGGGAGAGCTCGGCTTCCTTGGAGGAGCCGTCCGCCGACTGGCCGATGCGCGGGTGGTGGGCCAGGGCGGCCCCCAGCTCCTCGGTCGTGAAGGAGCCCGAGGCCTCGGTCGCCGACTGCACCAGGGCCGCGAGGTCGGCATACGGCCGTCCGTCGACGACTGCGTCGACCCAGCGGTCCACGTCCAGACAGGGCCTTACGAGGGCGACCGCCTCGACCCGGTCCAGGTCGTTGAAGCGGGCCAGGGTGACCCCGGCGGCGGTCACTGCCGCCGCCGGTGCCGCCACTGTGAGGGGCTGCTCAGACACTTCTGGGCATCTCGTCGGGCGTGGGTTCGTCGACACCTTGGCCGGCGACGCCGTGGCCGCGGCTCAGCAGGCCGGTGGGGTCCAGACGAGCCTCGTCCGCCTGGGAGATGACGCCGGGAGGCGGGCCCTCGGCGAAGATCGGCCCTTCGGTGCCCGCGGGCCGTCCAACGATGTTGAAGACGACGTTGAGCAGGACCGCGACGATCGCCGTGGAGGTGATGCCGGAGTCGAAGATGACCTGGAACCAGCTCGGGAACTGGTCATAGAAGGTCGGGACCGAGATCGGGATGATGCCGAAGCCGAGGGCGAAGGCGACGATGACCAGGTTGGAGTTGCCGTCGAAGTCCACCTTGCTCAGGGTCCGGATGCCGCTCGCGGCAACCGTGCCGAACAGCGCCAGACCGGCGCCGCCGAGGACGGGCAGGGGTACGACGGCGACGATGGCGCCCAGGACCGGGACGACGCCGAGGACGATCAGGATCGCGCCGCTGACCGCGACGACGAAGCGGCTCTTGATGCCGGTGATGGCGACCAGGCCCACGTTCTGGGCGAAGGCGCTGATCGAGAACCCGTTGAAGACGCTGGCGACCGACGTCGACAACATGTCGGCACGCAGACCGTTGGTGACCGTCTCGCGGTCGGCCGGCCGTTCGATGATCTCACCGACGGCGAGGATGTCCGCGGTGGTCTCGGTCATGATGACGAGCATGACGACAACCATCGAGATGATGGCGCCGACGGCGAAGGTCGGCATCCCGAAGTGGAACGGCGTGGGGAGCTGGAAGACCTTGGCGTCCTTGATGGCGCTGAACTGGGTGATGCCGAAGGGGATCGCGACGATGGTTCCGAGGACCAGACCGAGCAGGATGGCGATCCGGGAGAAGAACGGTGGCATGAACCGGTAGATCAGGACGACGATCACCATGGTCAGGACGGCCAGCAGGACGTTCTTGGGAGCGCCGAACGCCTTGTTCCCGAGGCCGCCTGCGGACCACTGGATGGCCACGGGGAGCAACGAGACACCGATGATGGTGATGACCGATCCGGTGACCACCTCAGGGAAGAAGTGCAGCAGCTTGGTGAAGACCGGTGCGATGAGGACGCCGATGATCCCGGCGACGAGAAGGGCACCGACGATGGCTCGGAAGCCATCGGTGCCGCCGGCCTTGGTTCCGATCGCCAGGATCGTGGACACGGCCGCGAAGGAGGTGCCCTGGATGAGGGGCTGCCGGGCGCCGAACTTCCAGACACCCAACGTCTGCAGCAGGGTGGCGACGCCGGACATGAACAGGCCGGCGGACACGATGTAGGTCAGCTGGCCGCCGCTCAGCTTCAGGGCGCTGCCGACGATGAGCGGCACGGCCACGACGCCGGCATACATGCTCAGGACGTGCTGGAGACCGTAGATGAGCATCTGCGGCAGGGGCAGCACCTCGTCAACGGGGTGGACCTCGACCTGTGGGGGTGACGTCGTTGTCATGCGGGACCTCCGGGGTTAGGGCTTCCGTATCCCGGAAGCACAATATCGTTGGATGGAAATATAGAGGACACTCCTGAATCTGTCAAGAATGGGTCCAGGGCGCTCAGGTGAACTGGCGGCTGAGGGTGGCGTGGCGGTTGACGTCCTTGTAGAGCAGGTAGCGGAACCGGCCGGGTCCGCCGGCGTAGCAGGCTTGGGGGCAGAACGC
>JBDTBX010000453.1:0-3198 GCA_039923915.1 Nostocoides sp.
GGCGGTCACGAGCCGAGGCGACGCATCGCCCTGGGTCCCGGGCATCAAGGCGACCGACACGGTGAGCCTCAAGCGGGTCTGGGGCACCCGCGGGGACCTGCTCGACGACGCCGCAAAGCCGCTGATGCCGATCGGCGACGTCTATCCCGTAGCGCTCGACCCGACCCGCGCAACCCCGGCCACTGCCTCCGCGCTCGAGACCCTCACCGACCAGTCGAAGGGGTCGCTCGTCGCCCGGCTCGCGGCCGCCGTCAAGGCGGGGAGCAAGGGGCCGATCCCGGTCATCACCTACCGGCAGAGCGACTTCGACGCCCGTCGTGCTCAGCTCGACGCGCTCAAGGGGGTGCTCTACCCGCGCACCCAGCAGCCCCTTGCGATCACTCGCACGTTCGGCCAGCCCGTGCTCGGTTCGTTCGGCGACGTGACGGCGGAGATGGTCACCAAGGGCAAGGGCCGGTATGCCGTGGGCGACCGGGCCGGGCTGTCGGGGCTGGAGGGACAGTACGACACGACGCTCGGCGGAACGCCCGGCCTGCAGGTCGTCAGCAGCACGGGCAGATCCCTCTTCAACGTCGCGGCGGTCAACGGCACTGATGTCAAGACCTCGCTGCGCCCGTTGGTCGAGAACGCGGCTCAGGCGGCCGTCGCCGCCGCGAAGGGCACCCCCGCGGCCAGCGTCGCGATCGACGTCCCGACGGGCAACGTCGTCGCAATCGCCGACAACCCGACGAGCGGCTTCGACCGCGCGACGACCGGCCGGTACCCGCCCGGCTCGACGTTCAAGATCATCACGACCTACGCCCTGCTCACCGGCGGCAAGGCAACCCCGCAGACCGAGGTCTCGTGCCCGAAGGCCGTGGTCATCGACGGCCGGAGCTTCCACAACTTCGAGGGCGAGTCGCTCGGCACACCGACGCTCGACCTCAACTTCGCGCACTCGTGCAACACCGCATTCATCCAGATGGCCGAGAAGCTCGGCGACGGCGACCTGTCCGCCGCTGCCAAGGCGTTCGGCATCGGCGGCGACTGGGCCCAGCAGTTCGGGGTCACTGCGGCGTATGCCGGTCAGTCACCGACTGCGAACGGCCAGACCGACAAGGTGGCGGCCGCGATCGGCCAGGCGCGCGACCTGGCATCGCCGGTCGGGATGGCGGCCGTCGCCGCGAGCGTCGCGCGCGGATCGTTCATCCCGCCCGCGCTGGTCCAGACCGACGGCGCCGCCCGAACTGCGTCGCCGCTCGACGCCAAGGCGGTCGGCGATATCCGCACCATGATGCGACTCGTCGTGACCACGGGCACGGGTTCGGCGCTGCGCTCGGCCGCCGGTGGTCCGGTGTACGGCAAGACGGGCACGGCCGAGTACGGCACCGCCGTGCCGCCGAAGAACCGGGTCTGGTTCGTCGGCTACCAGGGCAACCTGGCCTTCGCCGTCATGGTCGAAGACGGCGTGAGCGGCGGCACCGTCGCAGCCCCGATCGCCAAGGCCTTCCTCGACGCCGTCAACCAGTAGACCGCCAGCCCACCGGTCTACGACATCCACCGGACGCGCCGAGAGCCCCCGAACGCTGCTGCGTCGGGGGGCTCTCGGTGGAAAGTCGAGGGGTGGACCTCCTCAGACCGGGCGAACCTGGTCGGCCTGGGGGCCCTTGGGGCCCTGGGTGACCTCGAACTCGACGCGCTGCGCCTCGTCCAGGCTGCGGTAGCCCGGCACGTCGATGGCCGAGTAGTGAACGAACACGTCCGGTCCGCCGCCGTCCTGGGCGATGAAACCAAAGCCCTTCTCAGCGTTGAACCACTTGACGACGCCTTGTGCCATTGCGGTACTTCCTTCGTGTTGTGCTTCTCGTGCGATTGCGATGGGGGCCGAAAAGCCCGACCTCGGGCTGCAGTCACACACCCCCCGTCTGTGACGAAATCCCGCCTGCTGTGTTAGCCAAGCGGGATCAGGACGACGCGCGAGGACTGCGTGTGCAACCACCTCGAAATTAGCAGGTTTGCGGGTGACCCGCGCGTTGAGCAACCAACAGTTCACCCACCGCCATCTGGTGGACTCGATGCTCCGCGACTGTGCCACTCGGAGCGGAGGGCGTGGGATTCGAACCCACGATGACGTTGCCGCCATAGCGGTTTTCAAGACCGCCGCACTAGGCCACTATGCGAGCCCTCCTGGTATGCCGCGCGCTCACCGAGGGCGAGCTCGCGGCGGCACCACGCTAATGCACCGAGCCGGGCGCGTCGCCAGGCCGCGGGCCTGACCGCACCCGTGGCGGGCGCCGGCGAACCGGGTAGGGTCAGCGAGGAGCCTTTGAAAGGACCGTTCGATGGCCAAGTTCACCTTCATCGCCGGCATGGCGGCCGGTTACGTGCTCGGTGCGCGCGCGGGCAAGAAGCGCTACCGGCAGATCAAGCGGGTCTCCACCAAGGTGTGGACCAGCCGCCCGGTTGAGCGCCGGAAGGCCGACCTGAAGATTGCCGCCAAGACCAAGGCCGCGCCCTTCGTCGCCGACCGGATCAGCGACGTCGCCAAGGCGGCCGGTCAGGCGTTGCGTGAGTCGGGCAGCCGCACGCCGCAGTACATCAAGACGATCCCCGCGGTCCTCGTCGAGCACCCACTCACGGGCACCGACAGCTAGATGAACAGGGCCGGCTCGTTGAAGAGCAGCTCGTAGGGATCCATCACCTTGTGGTCCGGGAAGCGGACGACGGCAGGTATGCCGGTCGCGACCGCACCGCTCGGAACGTCGCGCACGACGACGGAATTGGCGCCGATCTGGACGTCGTCGCCGATCTCGATGTCGCCGAGCACCTTGGCGCCGGCGCCGATGACGACGCGGTCGCCGAGGGTCGGGTGCCGCTTGGCGTTGCGATCCATCGAGCGGCCGCCGAGGGTGACCTGGTGGTAGAGCATGACGTCGTCGCCGACGATCGCCGTGGCGCCGATGACGACGCCTGACCCGTGGTCGATGAAGAAGCGACGGCCGATCTGGGCGCCGGGGTGGATCTCCACCGCGGTCACCGACCGGACGACCGTCATGAAGACTCGAGCCACCGGGCGCCACAAACCGCCCCGGACCCACAGGGCGTGACCGAGTCGGTAGGCCCAGATGGCATGCAGTCCGGGGGAGTTCAGGGCGACGTCGGTCCGGGACGTCGCCGCCGGGTCACGGGCGACCGCCGCGGCGAGGTCCTCGCGCACGG
>JBDTBX010000454.1:0-2506 GCA_039923915.1 Nostocoides sp.
CCGATCGTCGTCGGCTACACCCAGAACGACCTCAACATGTGGGCCGACGTCGTCGCCCGGTCGATCCGCGCGGCAGGCGGCCGCGCCGGCATGAAGGTGCACAACGCCTACGGCTACGGCCTGTTCACCGGCGGCCTCGGCCTGCACGCGGGAGCCGAACGGCTCGGCTGCGCGGTCATCCCCATGTCCGGAGGGCAGACGGAGCGTCAGGTCCAGCTCATCGTGGACTTCAAGCCCGACATCGTCGTAGTGACGCCCTCCTACATGCTTTCGCTTCTCGATGAGATGGAGCGGCAGGGTGTCGACCCGGCCAAGACCTCGCTCAAGATCGGTATCTTCGGGGCCGAGCCGTGGAGCGAGGAGATGCGCCAGGAGATGGAGCACAAGCTCGACATGCACGCCCTCGACATCTATGGCCTCTCGGAGGTGATTGGGCCCGGCGTCGCCTGCGAGACAGTGGAGACGAAGGACGGGTTGCACATCTGGGAGGACCACTTCTACCCCGAGATCATCAGCCCTGAAACGGGCGAGGTCCTCGAGGACGGCGAGGAGGGCGAACTCGTGTTCACCTCGCTCACAAAGGAAGCCTTCCCCATCATCCGCTACCGCACCCGCGACCTGACCCGTCTACTGCCCGGCACGTCGCGCTCCTTCCGGCGGATGGAAAAGATCAAGGCTCGCAGCGATGACATGATTATCATCCGCGGAGTCAACCTCTTCCCGAGTCAGATCGAAGAGATCATCCTGGGGATTCCGGGTCTGACCGCGCACTATCAACTGGTGCTCGAGAAGGTCGGGCGCATGGACACTCTCAAGATCCGGGTAGAGGCGCGTCCCGCCGCGTCTGGCGACCGGTACCGAGAGACGATGGCCAAGCAGGTCGTCGGCCGCATCAAGGACGTCATCGGGGTAAGCACCCACGTCGAGGTGCTCGACGCCTACACCCTGCCGCGCTCGGAGGGGAAGGCCAAACGCCTCGTAGACCTGAGGACGTCGTGACCGACGGTCATACGACCCCGCAGCCGCCCGAGACGGAGCTCAACCACGATCCGGAGGCCGTGTTGCGCATGTTGCGCGACGACGTGGCCTCCGGATCGCTGGGGATCGAGCTGGTCCAACTCGGCCCGGGCACGGCCACGGTGACCATGACGGTGCGCCCCGACATGGTCAACGGCCACGCGATCGGCCACGGGGGTTTCGTCTTCCTCGTGGCCGACACTGCGTTCGCCTGCGCCTGCAACAGCTTTGGCCCAGTCACGGTGGCCGCCAGCGCCGACATCACATTCATCGCACCAGTGCACGTCGGTGACGTGCTCACGGCCACCGCGACGGTGCGGGCCCGCTTCGGTCGCTCCGGCGTCTATGACGTGACCATCAGCAGCGTCGATGGGGCCGTTGCCGAGTTCCGGGGTCGATGCCGCACGATCGGCCGGTAACCCGCACCACTAACCAAAGGAGAAGAACATGGGCACCAAGCTCAGTGGACGGGTGGCCCTCGTCACCGGCGGTACGCGCGGTATCGGGGCTGGGATCTGCACCAGTTTGGCTCGCCAAGGCGCCACGATCGCCGCAGGGTACAGCGGCAACGTAGCCAAGGCGGAGGAGTACGTCGAGTCATTCCGGTCAGAGTTCGCGAACCTGCCGATCTCGGTGCACCAGGGCAACATCGGGGTGCCGGACGACTGCCGCCGGGTAGTTGACGAGGTCTTGGAGCAGCACGGCCGGCTCGACATCCTGGTCAACAACGCGGGGATCACAGTCGACCGCACGGTCCTGAAGATGACCGACGAGGACTGGAACAAGGTCATCGGGGTCAATCTCTCCGGCGCCTTCTTCATGTCGCAGGCCGCCCTACGCCACATGCTCGAACGGGGCAGCGGACGCATCATCAACGTCAGCTCCATCGTCGGCGAGACCGGAAACATCGGCCAGACCAACTACGCCGCCTCCAAGTCAGGCCTGCTCGGCATGACCAAGAGCCTCGCGCTCGAGGTGGCCTTCCTGCTAGGTCGCAGCGGCAAGCTCGACGTCTCACCCGGGCTCACCATCAACGTCGTCAGCCCCGGCGTCATCGCGACGGAGATGGTGCAGGCCATTCCCGAAAAGATCCGCGAAAGGCTGTCGGACAACATCCCGCTCCGCCGATTCGGCGAACCCGGGGAGATCGCCCGCGTCGTGCACTTCCTCGCCGCCGACGCTTCGGCCTACATCACCGGCCAGGTGTGGAGTGTGAACGGAGGAATGGACATGTAGCCACCTGGCTCTCGGGTTGCACATCCTTCTTCCCCTCACACCCCGCCCAGGGAACCCCCCAGGGCTTTCTCATAGGAGTTCCAATGGCAACTCACAATGCTCCGGATCCAGTCCCGGATAACCTCGCCGTCAGTATGGACCCTGGCCCAATTGCGCTAGCCGCGTTCGCGTCGAGCACCCTTCTGCTCAGCGCCGTTAACGCGGCCATCGTCGATAAGTCCGCGATCCAAGCGGTGTTGGCCAGTGCGTGGGT
>JBDTBX010000455.1:0-4095 GCA_039923915.1 Nostocoides sp.
CATTACAGCGCCGCCGCCGGGAGGGTGAGCGTCACGCGCCGGGTCTCGCCAGCGGGCTTGGGCCGGTAGACGACCTCCGCCGAGAGGGTGGAGTCGGCGACGGTGACGAGGACGTCGAGGACGTCGAGCCGATCGCCGAGGGCCGAGGTGAGACTGCCGCGGGCGCGGGCCCGGACGATGCCGGCCACATCGGGTGCTAGCGGTTGGAACAGGGTCGATGCGCCGAGTCCGGCGCCGAAGCCGGGTCGGTGCAGTCGCTCGTTGGGACCGGTGAGCAGGACGAGCCGCACCAGGTCGTCGAGGTGTTCGAGCGGCATCCGAGTGGCCAGCCGGCGGCTGGCACCGAGCTGCCACGGCTGGACCGGATACCGGATGGTGCTCATGTCCCCTGCACCTTCTGCTGGTACGACGACAGTTGGGCCGGGCCCTGGGGGGCGGCGGCCGGGTTGAGGCACAGGCCGATGCTCGTGCTCAGCAGGACCGGTGTCTGGGTCACCATCACCCGGGTGGCCGGAGCCAGCCACGAGATGGTGAGGCACGGGCTCGGGGCGCCGCTGACGTTGAACGGGCAGCCGGCGATGGTCGCCTGGTCGGAGACGAGCAGGACCGGGGCGCTGTCGGCCAGCACCCTGACCTGGGTCGGGATGAAACTCACCGGGGCGCCGTGCGGGCAGGTGGCCTGGGTCGCGGAGGTCAGCAGGTAGCCGGGCATCACTGCACCACCAGCGCGCCGTCGTTCACATCGACCTTGGGGCCCTGCATGACGATCTTGGCTCCTTGGCCGTTGTCGATGCTCACGCCCGAGGAGTCCAGGGTGATGACCGGCCCCTGGGAGCAGGTGATGGTCAGGGCGGTGCCATCGTCGTCGAGCTCGATCCGGTGCCCACCGGGGGTGAGCAGGATGACCGTGTTCGGGCCCGCGCCGGCGACGGCGCCGCCGGCGCTGTAGCTCCCGCCCGACCAGATCGGCGGCGCCGAGAGATCCCCGCCCGGCCACTGCACCCACACCTGGGTGCCGACCGGTGGCACGGCGGCGAAGCCGGCCCCGTCCCCGGTGTACGGCAGGGCCGGGACGCACCAGCCGGTGTCTCCGTCGGCGAGCACCTCAGGGACCTGCGTCCTGATCCGGCACTTGCCTTCGGGGTCGTTGTTGTCAGTGACCATCCCGGCGAACAGGCCGTGGTAGCGCGTCGGATCGGCCGCACTCGCGCGGACGTTCAGCTCGCCGATCTCGATGGGGCTCACAGCGACACCCCCACCGAGGCGCTGACCGCACCGGCGAGGTGGCCCGCGCCGCCGCCCGCACCGAGGTCACCGAGCGCGTTCCGGATCAGGCCGAGCGCCTGGCTGTGACCTCCGGGAGTGACCGTGTGCCGCACCGACCGGACCAGCCACAGCCCGTCGAGCGCTCCGCCGAGGCCGGCGACGGTGATTGTCCGCCGAGCCCGGACGAGCGGTGAGTCTGCCGACGTCAGGGTCGCGGTCAGGGTGGCCCCGAACGCGCTCCGTTCGGCCATCGCGGTCGCCGTCGACTGGGCGTCCACAATGCTCACGCCACCCGCCGTGTGGGTTCGGACCAGGGTGACCCCGCCCAGGGAGCGGGTCCCCATCGCGTGCCCCTGCCCGTTGTCGCTCGCCGAGTCGACATCGCTGCTGCCCGGGACCGTCCGCGTGACATGGACTTCCTGGCCGGCGAGGAGCTGGACCGAGGCGCTGGCCTGGCCGCCGAGTGGCCCGTAGCCCAGGGCGATCGTCGCCTGCGCGACCGCGTTCACGTCGACCTTGTGGAAGACACCGGTGACGATGCCGTTGATCGACTCGATGTGCAGGTCGAAGCCGTTGCGACTGGCCAGGCTCTTGAGGAAGGCCCAGTCGGTGGCGCTCTGCTGCGGTGAGTAGGTGTCGGAGTCGGCGCCGCTCGGGGTGCTGTCGACCTGGGCAGGAAGGCCGTACTCGGCGAACAGGGTCTGGGCAATCGCGGCGTCGTTGGTGTCCTGCCAGAGTCGCTGGACGTCCCGGCGGTCCAGCTCGACGCTGCGGTCCATCCCCTCGACGGTGAGGGTCGAGGACCCGCCGGGCGCGATCGCCCAGCTGGCGCTGACGCTGCGCGCCTCCACTTCGACGGTGTCGGCGCCGTGGGAGAGGCTGACGTGGAACGGCGTTGCCGGCGCGACGAGCGGGTCGAGGGAGGAGGTCCAGGCGCTGTTGTTGCTCGTGAGGAGTTGGACGGTGATGCTCACCTTGTCCTGCCCGCCCAGGGTCTCCTCGAGGCTGAGCGACTGCACGAGGTCGAGCTCGTGCGCGCCCAGCGACGAACCGTTGATGGTGATCGACGTGCGGGTCTCAGGCATTCGGCACCGCCAGCGACGTCCCCGTGCGTTCGAGGTCCAGGGCGTTGGCACGCGGGTTCGCGTCGGCGATGAACCACCACTTCGTGGAGTCGCCGAGCGCCGCACCGGCGAGCAGGTCCACCCGATCGCCCTCCCGCACCGGGTAGACGACGTCGGTGGCCGGCTGCACGCTGACCCGGGGCGTCGACATCGGGCGGGTGGTCCCGTCGTCCTGCGGGACGGCCAGCTGGGCCTGCGCGTCGTAGCGGCCGCTCACGTCGTCAGCTCCAGGCCCTGGGCGATGCCGACGACGGCGAGACCGGTCCGGACCGCCTGGTAGGCCGTCGCCATGACGTTGGCCAGGATCTGGTCGGCGGTGAGGTCGCGGTCGCGCAGCACGGTGACCGACAGGTCGACGGTGGCCTGGACCGGCTGGAGCGCGCTGTCGAAGCCGGTCTCGTGGGCGGTGTACGAGTCGATCCGGACCGGCGCGATCCGCTCGGGGCTCCAGGCGAGGATGACGAGTGGGAGCGACGGCGCGGGCACGGGCGGCGCGCCACCTCCCACGCCGAGGACCGACGCGACGGCGCCCACGAGCGCGGCCAGCCCGCCGCCGCCGGGCTCCATCATCGCCTCGATCGCGGCGAGCAGCGGGCCGACACCCAGGGTCCCGGTGACCGGTTTGTCGAGCGCATCAAGGGCATCCAGCTCCAGCTTGAACGCATAGGTCTCGGTCGGCGCTGCTCCGACCCGCAGGCCCGAGCCCCCGGTCGCCCCGGGCGCGACACGCAGCACGCGGGTCACCTCGGAGGGGTTGTACTGGAACGGCACGAGGGTCGGCACCATGCCGGCCACCGGGTCGGAGAAGGACAGCAGCATCCCGCGAGCAGTCATCGTCCCGTCGCCCCCAACCTGCCCGCCCCCTCCGGCAAACCCAACGTCGCACGGGCTGGGGCGCCTTGCGAATTCGGCGTGTCCCCTGTCCAGTTGGACGTCGGTATGCCGGGCGCCGGGCGACCGGCATGCTGGCTCGACATGGCCGCCACGACGGCGGCGGCGATCTGCGCCTCCGGTCCGGCCGGCCAGGCCCGACCGGTGAGGGCCGCCGCGATGGCCGGCCGAAGGAGGCCGGGCTCGGGCACGCCGACGACGCTGACGTGAAGGTCTGGTGGCCCGGTCACGAGGGCCCCCTCCTCGCCGTCAGCGGTCGACGGGTCTTCTCCAGCTCACGTCGGACCGCGGCCTCGAGGTGGGCCGAGGTCAGCGGGGAGTCGTCCGCGGTGGAGAGGACGGTTGCCGCGAGCGCCGCCGTGCGGATCCCCGCACCGGTGAGCTCCTCACGCGCGACCCGGGTCGTGTCGGTCCCGGGTGCCAGCAGGCGGGCCGGGATGATCCGGCGCCACAGTTCCTCGCGCTCGGTGTGGTCGGGAGGATCAAACCTGACACTGAGCCGGATCCGGCGGGCGAAGGCCTCGTCGAGCGACGCGGGCCGGTTGCTCGTGAGGACGACGACGCCCGTATGCAGCTCGATCCGCTGGAGGAGGTGGTCGATCTCGAGGTTCGCGTAGCGGTCGTGCGCGTCGGTCACCTCACCGCGCTTGCCGAAGAGTCCGTCGGCCTCGTCGAACAGGAGCACGACGCCTGCGGTGGCGGCCGAGTCGAGGACGGAGTCGAGGTTGCGCTGGGTCTCGCCGAGCCACTTGCTGACCACCTTGGCGAGGTCGACGACCCACAGGTCCCGGTCGACCGCTCCGGCGATCGCCTC
>JBDTBX010000456.1:0-3217 GCA_039923915.1 Nostocoides sp.
AGCTGTCCCGGATCGTCTACCTGTCCGGCTTGGTTCCCGATGTCGGTGCTGCCGACCTGTCGCCGCACATCGCCTCCCGGCTCGAAGTCGAGCAGATCCTCACCGCGTCGGGCATCGCGACCCTCTCGGTCCGCGCCGGGATGATCCTCGGCGGTGGGTCGACGAGCTTCGAGGTCCTGCGCCAGGTGAGCGAGCGGTTCGTCCTGCAGCCGGTCCCGTCATGGCTCGGCTCCCGGGTGCAACCCATTGCCGTCACCGACGTCCTCCTCGCTCTCGCCGGTGCCCTGGGCACCTCGGGCGTGGTACCGACGTCTCGCAGCTATGACGTGGGTGGCCCGGACGTCCTGCCCTATCCCGAACTGCTCCGCCTGTATGCCGCGTCCGCGCGGCTCTGGCGGTTCCAGGTGCGAGTCCCGCTCGTGCCCTCCCGGGTTGTCGGCGTGGCGGGAGGGCTGCTGACCGACGTGCCTGCCGCGACGATGGCGGCCTTGGTCGAGAGCCTGCGTCACGACATGGTGTGCCGCGAGTCCGACGCCGCCGCCAACCTGTTCCCGCGTGGACACCGGCTCCTCGGAGCGGCCGAAGGCATCCATGGGGCGCTCCGTTCGGCCCCGCCCGACCCGATGAGCGCCTGGCCGACCGACCCGGACTGGACCAACGGGGGCCGGCGCGGCCTGTTCGGCCGGGTGGCCTCGCGGCTCGATCGGGCCGCTGGCCGGGTCCGGCCGAGCTCCCCGATCAGCGTCCCGCGGCGGTCCACGCCCTGAGCCGTGGGGCCCGACGGCTCGCGAGTGACTGCCGCATCCCCACGGCATGCCGGACGGGCCACACCTCCCTAGGGTGGGCCCATGACTTCTGTCGACGCCACGACCACTGCCGCTTGGGCCGACCTCACCCGCCTGCACGCGGCATACGAGCCGGACTTGCGGGCGGCGTTCGCCGCCGACCCCGAGCGAGCCGCGACCTACAGCCGGGACTGTGCCGACCTGCACGTCGACCTGTCCAAGAACCTGCTCGACGCCGACATCCTCTCCGCGCTCCTGGCCCTCGCCGAGGAGGTCGACATCGCCGGCCACCGCGACGCGATGTTCCGGGGCGACAAGATCAACGTCACCGAGGACCGTTCCGTCCTGCACACGGCCCTGCGCCGACCCAAGGGCGACAGCCTGGTCGTGGACGGCACCGATGTCGTCGAGCAGGTTCACGGGGTGCTCGACCGGGTCTATGCGTTCGCTGACAAGGTGCGGTCGGGTGAGTGGACCGGGGTCACGGGCAAACGGATCGAGACGGTCGTCAACATCGGCATCGGGGGCTCCGACCTCGGTCCGGTCATGGTCTACGAGGCTCTGAAACCGTATGTGCAGCATGGGGTTTCGTGCCGCTTCGTCTCCAACATCGACCCCAGCGACTGCTACGAGAAGACGCACGACCTCGACCCGACAACGACCTTGTTCATCGTCGCGTCGAAGACTTTCACCACACTCGAGACGCTGACCAACGCCCGGATGGCGCGCGACTGGTTGTGGTCGGCACTCGTGGCGGCGGGTGCCATCGAGGACACCGACGAGGCCCGGCACGCCGCCGTGGCCAAGCACTTCGTCGCCGTCTCGACCGCGCTGGACAAGGTCGAGGCGTTCGGGATCGACCCGGCCAACGCGTTCGGTTTCTGGGACTGGGTCGGCGGTCGCTATTCGGTCGACTCGGCCATCGGCACCTCGGTGGCCGTGGCCATCGGGCCGGAGAACTTCGCCGACTTCCTGGCCGGCTTCCACGCCGTCGACGAACACTTCACCAGCGCGCCATACGACCAGAACGTTCCGGTCCTGATGGGGATGCTCAACGTGTGGTACGACGACTTCTTTGGTGCACAGAGCCATGCGGTGCTGCCCTACGCGCAGTACCTGCACCGGTTCGCGGCCTACCTCCAGCAGCTGACGATGGAGAGCAACGGCAAGGGAGTTCGCGCTGACGGGTCGCCGGTCACGAGCGCGACCGGCGAGGTGTTCTGGGGTGAGCCGGGAACGAACGGGCAGCACGCCTTCTACCAGCTCATCCATCAGGGCACCCGCCTCATCCCGTGTGACTTCATTGCCGTGGCCAACCCAGCGCACGCGGTCAAGGACGGCGACCAGGACGTCCACGAGTTGTTCCTCGCCAACTTCTTCGCCCAGACCAAGGCGCTCGCGTTCGGCAAGACCGCCGACGAGGTCCGGGCCGAGGGGACCGCCGAGGCGATCGTGCCGGCGCGGGTCTTCCCCGGCAACCGGCCGACGACCTCGATCATGGCGCCGGCCCTCACGCCGAGCGTCGTCGGGCAGCTCATCGCCCTCTACGAGCACATCACCTTCGTCCAAGGCGTCGTCTGGGGTATCGACTCCTTCGACCAGTGGGGGGTCGAGCTCGGCAAGCAGCTCGCCGTCCAAGTCGCCCCGGCGATCTCGTCCGACGATTCGGCTCTTGCGCAACAGGATTCGTCGACCCAGGGGCTCATTCGCTACTACCGCAGCAAGCGGCGGGGCTGAGGGCCGGGAGCTGCCGAGAATGCGGCCTGCATGGACGGCCACGACACCCATTGGACCGACTGAACGGCACTGAGCCGACCGGCATACTGAGGCCATGACGACCGACCCGCAGCTCATCGACATGGTTGTTGCCGCGAAGTATGTCGCCCTCACGACGTGGCGCCGCAACGGGGCGGCCGTCACGACTCCGGTCTGGATCGCGCGCGACGGGGACGAGCTCGTCGTCATCAGCGAGGCCAACGTCGGCAAGACCAAGCGCCTGAACCGAGGCGGACCGGTCGCGCTGCAACCGTGTTCCATGCGCGGGGAGCTCATGGCTGGCGCACCGGTGATCAACGGGACCGGCCGGGTCGTTCGGGACGCGGCTGACGTCAAGGCCGTCCAGCGGGCGATCCGCGCCAAGTATCCGGAGGCCCGGATGGCTGGCTACTTCCAGAGCCTGCTGCCCTTCGTCTTCGCTCGGACTCCTCGGGCCGGCATCCGCATCTCGTTCTGATCAGTTCTTCGGCGCGGCCCCAGACCCTGGTTGACCTCCTGGACGGTGCCGTCCTCACCCAGGATCTCCTCGCGGGGGCCTGACGGGTCGAGAGCTGGTGCCGTGGTCATGTCCTTGTCGTCCACCTGTCCTCGGACAGGTGTCCAGCGAATCCGCGGACCACTTCGCTTGCAGCGCGTGTGGGTTCGTTCACAAGGCC
>JBDTBX010000457.1:0-3087 GCA_039923915.1 Nostocoides sp.
CTCGCTATGCAGGTCGTGGCGATCATCGCCTACCCCGTCATCGGGACGGCGGAGCTCGGCCGCGCAGCACTGTCGGTGTCGGAGATCTTCACACCGACCGACCCCCCCCCGGTCGACCTGGTGTCCGACGTGGTCCACGTCCTCTTCTACTTCTACACGTCCTATGCGCTCGTCCGATACCTCTTCGGCGACGACTGGGTCACTCGTGACGACCTGTTCGCCGTGGGGGCGGCGTTCACCGTCCTGACCTGGGATCCGCCTACGCCTCTGACGCCATCCAGTTCCTCTCGCCGAACTCGTTCACGGACTTCCGGGGCAATGGTCATCTCCAGGATGGTCGGCCTCACCATCCGTCGCTCGCGGCCCTAGCGTGGGAGCCGGCTTGCGGTCACGGACCTGGAGCCGCGGGCGGACCGTCGAGGTCGGCGATGGTCGCCGTGCTGGGTCCACGGCGGGACTGCTCGTCGCGGGCGACGTCCTCGGCAGCACCCATGACCCGCAGCAGGTTGCCACTCGTCAGCCGGGCGAGGTCATCCGCTGACCAGCCCTTGCCGACGAGCGCCTCGAGCAGCCGGGGATAGCCCGTCACATCCTCCAATCCCGTTGGGAGACTGGTCGTTCCGTCGTAGTCCCCGCCGATCCCGATGTGGTCGATCCCGGCCACCTCGCGCACGTGCTCGTAGTGGGCGACGACGTCCACCAGCGAGGAGGGCGGCATCGGGTTCGCCTCCCGCCAGACGTTCTGGAAAGCGGTATATGCCGTGAAGTCCTGCGTCCGCACGCCCGCGGCTGCAGCGTCGGCCAGGCATCGTGCATCCCACTCGCGCACCGTGTTGTTGACGAACTTCGGCACGAACGTCACACAGACGACCCCGTCGGCCGCCGCCGTCGCGGTGAGAACGTCGTCGGGCACGTTGCGCGGATGGGGGCACACGGCATACGCGCTGGAATGGCTGAAGATCGGCGGGGCGGACGACACCGCGAGGGCGTCGCGCATCGTGGCGGCGCTGACGTGGCTGAGGTCGACGAGCATGCCGAGCCGGTTCATCTCCCGCACCACCTCGCGACCGAATGCCGACAGGCCACCGTGGCGCCGGACATCGGTTGCCGAGTCGGCCCACGGGACGTTCGCGTTGTGGGTCAGGGTCAGGTACCGGACGCCGAGCTCGTGCAGCATCCGCAGGGCGCCCATCGAGCAGTTGATGCTGTGGCCGCCCTCGGCACCCATCAGGCTGGCGATCCGGCCGGCTCGCCAGGCGGCCCGGACCTGGTCGACGGTCGTCGCTGGGGCCAGCTCCTGGGGATACTGCGCCGTCAGCCGTCGGACGGCGTCGATCTGCTCCAGCGTCGCGCTCAAGGCGGCGTCGCCGGTGAGTGACTGAGGCACGAAGACCGACCAGAACTGAGCCCCCACCCCGCCCTCGCGCAGGCGGGGCAGGTCGGTGTGCGTCGTGCTCAGGCGCTGACCCGGGTCCATCCTGGCCAGGTCGTACGCCGCGAGCTCGCGCCACTCCCACGGCAGGTCGTTGTGGCCGTCCCAGACCGGGGCCCGGTCAAGGACGTCGCGGACGACCTGCGAGGCGGGAGCCATGGTCGACAACTGTAGCGACGGACGCCACATAGAGTGGGCGCCATGACGGGCCAGGAGCAGCGCAGCGTCGCGCTCGTGACCCTCGGGTGCACGCGCAACGAGGTCGACTCCGAGGAGCTCGCCGGCCGGTTGGCCGCCGAGGGATGGCTGCTCGTCGACGACCCGGCCGAGGCCGATGTGGCCGTCGTGAACACGTGTGGCTTCATCGAGCAGGCCAAGAAGGACTCGATCGACCAGCTGCTCGAGGCGGCCGACCTCAAGGAGCAGGGCCGCACCAAGGCCGTCGTTGCCGTGGGGTGCCTGGCCGAGCGCTACGGCCAGACGCTGGCCGACGAGCTGCCCGACGCCGACGCTGTGCTCGGCTTCGACTCCTACGCCGACATGTCCGGTCATCTCCACCGGATCCTGGCCGGCCAGCGGCCGACGTCGCACGTCCCGAAGGACCGCCGTCGGCTGCTGCCCCTTACCCCGACCCAGCGCCAGGTATCGCTCTCGTCGGTGGCGGTGCCCGGCCACGCGAGCACCGCGGCCGTCACGGCCTTCGAGGGGGGTGGTCCGCAGTCCGGCCCGCGCGTCGTCCGTGCCCGGCTCGACGGTCGGCCCTGGGCGCCGCTGAAGATCGCGAGCGGTTGCGACCGCCGGTGCGCGTTCTGCGCCATCCCCATGTTCCGCGGCGCCTTCGTGTCGCGCCGCCCCACCGACGTCGTCGCCGAGGCGCGCTGGCTCGCCGAGCGGGGCGTCAAGGAGCTGTTCCTCGTCAGCGAGAACTCGACCTCGTTCGGCAAGGACCTGGGCGACCTGACCCTGCTGGAGAAGGTGCTGCCCGAGCTGGCCGCCGTCGAGGGCATCGAGTGGACCCGGGTCTCCTACCTCCAGCCCGCCGAGATCCGGCCCGGACTGCTCGAGGCAATGGCCTCGACACCGGGCATCGTGCCGTGGTTCGACATCTCCTTCCAGCACGCGGCACCCGACCTGCTCCGCCGGATGCGGCGGTTCGGCGGCACCGACTCCTTCCTCGAGCTCATCACCCGCGTCCGGCGGCTGTCGCCGGCGGCCGGCATCCGGTCCAACGTCATCGTCGGGTTCCCGGGCGAGACCGAAGCCGACGTCGTGGAGCTCGAGTCGTTCCTCACGGCGGCCGACCTCGATGTCGTGGGCGTGTTCGGCTACTCCGACGAGGACGGCACCGAGGGCGAGCATCTCGACGGCAAGATCGACGACGGTGAGATCGCCGAGCGCGTTGCCCGGATCACCGCGCTCGTCGAGGAGCTCACGGCTCAGCGCGCCGAGGGCCGGATCGGGGAGCCGGTGCGGGTGCTTGTGGAATCGGTCGAGGACGAGCCCGGCTGGGTCCCTCGCGGAGCGAGGGAGATCGTCGGCCGGGCCGCCCACCAGGGCCCCGACATCGACGGCGCGACCATCCTCACCGGCGACTGGGCCGGGGCCCCGGCCATCGGCGACTTCGTCGACGCCGTCGTCGTCGGCACCGAGGGGCT
>JBDTBX010000458.1:0-3423 GCA_039923915.1 Nostocoides sp.
ACTCGAACCCCCAACCGCCGGTTTTGGAGACCGGAGCTCTACCAATTGAGCCACTGCCCTACGGAACGCGCCGATGGGGCGGCGGGTTCCGGGAGGTGGTTCTGCGCTCGCGCTCCGGGCACGCCGAGGCATGGTGCAAGTCCACCGCGGGAAAGCATACGTGAGGTGCCGGGCCGGACGCGAACTCACGTCGATGCCGCCCGCGGCGGCCCGAGGCCGATCAGCCGGTCGGTGCGAGGAGGCTGGCGAGCGCGGCGAGGAAGTGCTCCCGTCCAGGCCGCCATCGCTGTGTCATCGCCGGTCGCTGCGCCCGGCGTACGAGGGGTCGGCCCTTCTCGAGAAGGTCATCGGCCACCTCCGGTCCGCAGGCTTCCTCCCGATCACCCTCACCCGCGGCTACGCCGATCCGGGCAGTCACGACGTCTTCCAGATGGACGGCCTCTTCGCCCGACGGTGACCTCTGGGAGCATGGGTCTCGTGACCGAGCCGAGTACCCGCACCCCACTCGCCGCCCTCTCGCCCAAGGACCTGGCGGCCTACCTCGCCCGTCAGCGCGCGGCATACGAGACGCTCAAGGACGCGGGGCTCACGCTGGACCTCACCCGGGGCAAGCCGAGCAGCGCCCAGCTCGACCTCTCCGACGAGCTCATGGACCTGCCCACCACGGTCACGGATGGCGACGGGGTCGACGTGCGCAACTACGGCGGGCTGACCGGGATCCGGGAGATCCGGACGATGTTCGCCGACCTGCTGTGGGTCGAGCCTGAGCAGGTCGTCGCCGGGGGCAACTCGAGCCTGACGATGATGCACGACTGCCTCGTCCACCTGCTCCTCCACGGCCCCGTAGACGGGACGCCGTGGGTGCGTGAGGAGACGCTGAGGTTCGTCTGCCCGGTGCCCGGCTACGACCGGCACTTCACGATGCTCGCCTCCTACGGGATCGAGATGGTGACGGTGCCGATGCGTGACGACGGCCCGGACGCAGCGGCGGTCGCAGCCCTCGTCAAGGACGACCCGAGCATCAAGGGGATGTGGATCGTCCCGACCTACGCCAATCCGGCCGGGTCCGTGATCACCCAGGAGGTCGCCTCCCGCCTGGCCGCGATGCCGACGGCCGCGCCCGACTTCAAGATCTTCTGGGACAACGCCTACGCGTTCCATCACCTCACCGAGGACGAAGCCAAGAGCGCCGACATCCTCTCCCTCTGCTCCGCTGCCGGGAACCCGAACCGGCCGATCGTGTTCGCGTCGACGAGCAAGATCACGTATGCCGGTGCCGGCGTCGCGTTCCTCGCGGCCTCGGTCGCCAACGTCGGCTGGTACGTCAAGCACCAGACCTTCGCCTCGATCGGGCCGGACAAGGTCAACCAGCTGCGGCACGTCCAGTTCTTCAAGACGGCCCAGGGCGTGCGCGACCACATGGTCAAACACCGCCAGATCCTCGCCCCGAAGTTCGACGCTGTCGACGACGCACTGAGCGCCGAACTCGCCGGTCTGGGCATCGCGACCTGGAACAAGCCGACCGGCGGGTACTTCGTCAACCTCGACGTCCTCGCCGGCACGGCCACCCGCGTCGTCCAGCTGGCCAAGGACGCCGGGATCGTGCTCACCCCGGCGGGCGCGTCGTTTCCGCTCGGCGACGACCCCCACGACCGCAACATCCGGCTCGCCCCGTCCTTCCCCGTGCTGGGCGAGGTCGAGACCGCGATGGCCGGCGTCGCGACCTGCGTCGCACTGGCGGCGGCCGAGAAGCTGTCGGCAGCAGCGGGTGTCGAGGACGCGGCCTACGTCCCGAGCGTCGGCAACCCCGAGGGCGCCTGACCTGCCTCCGACGCCGCCCTTGGGGACGGGACCCCGATCGGGGTACCCCGCGACACCTAGGGTGGGGCTCATGACGGACAGTGATGGCGTGGACCGCGACGAGCTGCAGGACTCCAGCGAGAGTGACGACGAGTCGGTGAGCCCGCCCGACATGATGCCGCGGGCAACCGAGTGGGGCACAACCGCCGAGGAGCAGCAGCAGGGCGAGACGATCAACCAGCGGATCGCCCAGGAGGTCCCCGACCCCGACTCCGCCTATGGCGCCCCCGACAACGAATCCGGGCTCGACGGTCCCGCACCCGTGGGCGGGGACGACCCCGACGCCATCGAGGCGAGCGACGACTGGTTGGGAGACGACGCGGGCGATGGCGACGCCGGGCGCCTCGTTTCCGACGACGCGGGCGAGCGCTCGGACATCGATGCACAGGACTGGGGCACGGACATCGGCGCCGACGGTGGAGATGAGAG
This sequence comes from Nostocoides sp., assembly GCA_039923915.1. Taxonomy (GTDB): domain Bacteria; phylum Actinomycetota; class Actinomycetes; order Actinomycetales; family Dermatophilaceae; genus Nostocoides. Next base: position 2,290 of record JBDTBX010000458.1, read on the forward strand.
TCCGGAGGAGTCGGCCATGCACGTCGTGGACGGCGACACCCGAGCGGAGTGAGCCAGCCAGCCCGACGCGTCGAGGACCTGCCCAAGGCGCACCTGCACCTGCACTTCACCGGATCCGCCCGGATCGAGACCATCCGCGACCTGTCCACCAAGCACGGGATCCGGCTGCCCGAGGCGCTGCTCGACGACTGGCCACCACGGCTCAGCGCTCGCGACGAGCGCGGCTGGTTCCGGTTCCAGCGGCTCTACGACGCTGCCCGGGCCTGCGTCCGCGACGAGTCGGACATGCGGCGGATCGTCCGGGAGGCCGCGATCGACGACGCGGCCGAGGGCTCGCGTTGGCTCGAGATCCAGGTCGACCCGACGTCGTATGCCGGGTTCGTCGGGGGCATCACCCCCGCGGTCGAGATCGTGCTCGACGAGGCGCGAGCGGCGTCGGTGCTCGGCGGGACCCAGGTGGCGGTCATCATCGCCGCGAGCCGGATGCGCCACCCGCTCGACGCGCGGGCGCTCGCCAGGCTTGCTGCCCAGCACGCGGGCGACGGTGCTGGGACCGTCGTCGGCTTCGGCCTGTCCAACGACGAACGGCGCGGCGTGACAGCCGAGTTCGCGCCCGCGTTCGCCATCGCGCGGCGGGCTGGGCTGGCGCTCGTCCCGCACGCGGGGGAACTACTCGGGCCGACCGCGGTGGAGTCGACGTTGACGGCGATCAGCCCCGATCGCCTTGGTCACGGGGTGCGTGCCGTCGAGGATCCCCGCGTCCTGGAGATGGTCGTCGAGTCCGGCGTGGCCTTGGAGGTGTGTCCCGGCAGCAACGTCGCCCTAGGGGTCTACGCAGCCGCCGCGGAGGTGCCACTGCGGGAGCTCGTCGCGGCCGGCATACCCGTGGCCCTGGGTGCCGATGACCCCCTCCTGTTCGGATCCCGGCTCCTCGCGCAGTACGAGACAGCACGGTCGGTCCACGGGTTCACCGATGCCGAGCTCGCCGACCTGGCCAGCGGCTCCATCCGGGCCAGCCGGGCGCCTGATGACCTCAAGGCCGGCTACCTGGCCGAGGTCGTCGCCTGGCTGGCCGGTTCGTCGTCGGCGCGCTGAGCCCACCCGCTGCGGAGCTCTTGCCACCACCAGATGGCG
>JBDTBX010000459.1:0-5054 GCA_039923915.1 Nostocoides sp.
GTTTTGAAATTGGTTTTTGGTACATGTGCTTGACCAAGAACCACTATTCATGGCTCATGTGGGTATAAACCCATTGAACCTTCAAGGTGGTGGCTCACATGTGTGAGAGGTATATCCTCATGCCAAATTGAGTAATCTAAAGTTTTCATTTTGCCATGGTCCCGTTCCACCACGGCCGATGGCTCGCCGACCACATCGCCGGTTCGGTGGCCCACCTCGAGGCGGGCGAGGGGCACTTCTCGATCGCGGTCGCCCGGATGGGCGACGTCATCGACGAGCTGGCCTCCCGGCTCTGACCCGACGCGAGCCGCGGTCGGACCCGAGCACACGGCATACGCTGGCTCCCATGCGCGCGATCTGGAAGGGTGCCGTCTCCTTCGGACTGGTCAACGTCCCAGTGCGGTTGTACTCCGCGACGGAGAACCACGACGTGCAGTTCCGGCAGGTGCACCGCGAGGACGGCGGCCGGATCAAGTACAAGCGGACCTGCGCCATCGACGGGGCGGAAGTGAGCTTCGACGACATCGCCAAGGGTTATGAGACCGAGGACGGTGAGATGGTCGTGCTCACCGACGAGGACTTCGCCGACCTGCCGAGCAAGACGTCCAAGGAGATCGGCGTCACCAAGTTCGTGCCGGTCGACCAGATCGACCCGATGTGGCTGGACAAGTCCTACTACCTGGAGCCCGACAAGGCCGCGACCAAGCCCTACATCCTGCTGCGCGACGCCCTCGAGTCCGAGCAGCGGGTCGCGATCGTCACCGTCTCGATCCGAACTCGGATGACGATGGCCGTGCTCCGCGTCCGGGACGGCGTCATCGTCATGCAGACCATGCTGTGGCCCGACGAGATCCGCAACCCCGACTTCGCCTCACTCGGCGAGGAGGAAGCCGGCGCGTCCAAGCAGGAGATGGCGATGGCCAAGCTGCTCATCGACCAGCTGGCCGGCGACTACGACGCCGACGAGTACGAGGACGACTACTCGATCTCGCTCAAGGAGCTCGTCCGCGCCAAGGTCGAGGGCGGCGAGATCCAGCACCAGCCGGAGGCTGCCGAGGACTCCGGGGAGGTGGTGGACCTGCTGGCCGCACTGGCGAAGTCGGTCGAGAAGGCCAAGGCCGCACGCGGCGAGGACACCGCGTCCGGATCCGGCGCCAAGTCCGCCCCAGCGAAGAAGACGGCTGCCAAGAAGAAGGCCAGCTGACCCGTATGCCGGAGGGACACACGCTGCACCGGCTGGCGTCGGCGCTCGATCGCGCCTTTGCCGGGACGCGCCCTGACACGTCGTCACCGCAGGGGCGATTCGTCGAGGGCGCGGCCCTGCTGTCCGGCCGGCTCGTCGAGCGGGCCGAGGCCTGGGGCAAGCACCTGTTCGTCACCTTCGAGGGCGACCGGATCCTGTCGGTCCACCTGGGCCTGATCGGCGTCTTCGACGTCAGCCCGTATGCCGGTGGGCTGGGTTCCGAGCCGCCTCCCGTGGGCGCAGTGCGGGTGCGGCTCGTCAACGAGACGCATGTCGCCGACCTGCGTGGGGCCACCGTCTGCGAGGTCATCTCGCCCGAGCAGGTCGATGCCATCGTCGCCCGACTGGGGCCGGATCCGTTGCGAGCCGGGCAGATCGGCAATGATCCGGGTCGCGTGCTGGGCAAGTTGGCCACGTCCGGGCGGCCGTTCGCCGAGCTGCTCATGGACCAGTCGGTGCTGGCCGGCGTCGGCAACGTCTATCGCTCCGAGGTCCTCTTCCGCCATCGCGTCGACCCGTTCCGGCCGGGCCGGGAGATCCGGCCGGCGACCTGGCGGGCCATCTGGGACGACCTCGTCGCGCTCATGCCGATCGGTGCGGCCTTCGGGCAGATCATCACCCTCGACGAACAGCTCGCTGTCGCAAGGGAACTGATCGCGAGCGGCGAACCCACGGCATACGCCGTCTCGTGGCAGGGCGGGCTCGAGGGCGAGTCCCGCCGGGTCAGGCGACCGGCCTACGAGAGCGAGAGTCCGCTGCCGCGCGAGTATGCCGTGTACAAGCGCGCCGGCGAAGACTGTCCGACGTGCGGCTCGCGGGTGCGGACCCGGGTCGTTGCCGGTCGCAACCTGTTCTGGTGCGGCCGTTGCCAGCGCCGTCGCTGATTCGGGGCACCGCCTCAGGCACTCCCCAGACCTCGGCGGCTCGGCGTGCTGTGCGTCGGCCCATCGCGAGGGTCGTCGGCGCCGGTCGAGACGAGCCCGTTCTCGTAGGCATAGACGACGGCCTGAACCCGGTCACGCAGCTGCAGCTTGGCGAGCATCCGCGCGACGTGCGTCTTGACGGTGGCGTCGGAGATGAAGAGCTCGACGGCGATCTCGGCGTTGGACCGGCCCCGCGCGATCTGCGCCAGGACCTCCCGTTCCCGCTCAGTGAGCCGCTCGACCTCAGGGCTCGGGGAGCCGCCGAGGGCCGGCTGGCGAGTGAACGCCTCGATGACGCGGCGGGTCACGGCGGGGTCGAGCAGCGCCTCGCCCGCGGCAACGGTGCGGATGGCCGTGATCAGTCGTTCCGGTGGTGAGCTCTTGAGCAGGAACCCGCTCGCGCCGGCGCGGAGCGCGTCGTACACGTAGTCGTCGGCGTCGAACGTGGTGAGGATGATGACCCGCGTCGCCGGCGCCAGCGCGAGCAACCGTCGGGTGGCCGTCAGTCCGTCGACCTGCGGCATCCGGATGTCCATGAGGACGACGTCCGGGCGCCTTCGCGAGACAGCGGACACAGCGCTGGCCCCGTCGTCCGCCTCGGCGACGACCTCGATGTCCGGCACCCGCTCGAGCAGGAGGCGGAACCCCGCACGCACGAGTTCCTGGTCGTCGACCACGACGACGCGGATCATGGTTGCCGTAACGGGAGGGCGGCCTCCAGCGCGAAGCCACCGCCTGCCGGCGTCGACAGCGACAGGTTGCCGCCGAACACGGCGACCCGCTCCCGGATCCCGACCAGCCCGAAGCCCTTCGGGCTCGGAGCGGAGGCTCCGATGCCGTCATCGGCGACCTGCAGGCGGAGCCACTCCGGCTCGTAGGCCACCCGTACCGACACGAGGCTGGCACCAGCGTGCTTCCGGACGTTGGTGAGCGCCTCCTGGACGATCCGGTAGGCGGACACCTCCAGCGCGGGCTCGAGCCGGTGGAGGTCGCCCTCGATCCGCATGGTCACGGTCAGGCCGTCGCGGCGGGTGTCGTCCAGCAGGCGGTCGAGTCCGGCGAGGGTCGGTTGCGGCTCGGTCCCCGACCGGCCGTCGTCGTCGCGCAGGACCCCGAGCAGTCGCCGCAGTTCACTGATCGCCTGCCGCCCGGTGTCCTCGGCCTGCCCCAGGGCCGCTCGTTCGGATTCCAGGCCCTCGGGAAGCCGGCTCCGCACAGCGCCCGCGTGCAGCACCATCACACTCACCGCGTGGGCGACCGTGTCGTGCAGTTCACGTGCGATCCGGCCGCGCTCGGACTGCACGGCGAGCCGAGCATGCTCCTCACGCTGCATCTCCGCCCGAGTTGCCCTCTCTGCCATGCTTTCCGCGCGCCCGACCTGGACGCGCAGGGCTGCGCCAGCGGCAGCCGGGGCGATCATCCACACGGCGATGAAGGGGTAGGTGCTGGGCGTCCGGTCCGCGGCAGACAACCCGAACAGGGACACCCAGCCCAACAAGACCATCCCCAGCACGGTCCACGCCGCCGGCGCCGGTTGGCGGTGTCGGCCGACGGAGTAGGCCGCGACGAGCGCTGCACTGAGCATCGCCAGTCCGTCCAACGGCATCCCGAGTGCCGTCTTCAGGGCCAGGGCGCCGCACACGGCGAGGGCGGTCGTCGAGGGCGCCGACCGTCGCCAGGCCAGCACGGCAGTGGCCAGCACGGCCGATGTCAGGTTGACGAGGACCGGCCCCCGTAGGGAGCCGACGGCGACCTCGATGACGGCCCACGCGACGAAGGCCGAGGCCAGCAGCGCGTCGGACAGCCTCGGTCGCGGCAGCATGCCGGCAGTCTATGGACCCACCGGGACGGGGATCGTCATCCTTTCGGGCGAGCCCGGCGGGCCTGCCGTCAACCGTCGGGACGACGGAAAGTGCACTCCGGTAGGTGACGACCCGGGCCGGGTCTGCTTCCCAGACTGGCTCCACCAAACCTGACAAGGAGCCAGCCATGAGATCGACACAGTCCGTGAGCTCGACATCAACGCCATCACCTCTGGTCAACCCGCGTGTCCGCGACGAACGGGCCCGGATCGGCGCGGTCGCCCTCGTCGGCGGCGCGGCCGCGCTGGCTCTCGGCCGCGCGCTGGATCTTGGGGGCGGCACGGCCGCCGAGCGACTCCAGCAGGCGAGCGGGCACCACGGCCAGATCACGGCCAGTGCGCTGCTGGCGATGATCGGGTTCGCCGCCCTCGTCCCCGCCTTCTGGACGGTGGCGGATCGAGTGCAGCACCGTGGAGCCAGGCTCGCCACGATCGGCGCCCTCCTGACGGCCCTGGGTTGCTCGGGGTTCGTCGCGCTCGTCGCGATCGACGACTTTCCGCCGATGGCGGCTGCCCAGTCGGGGTCTACCGAGGTGATGACGGGCTTCCTGCAGCACCTCGATCACGTCCCGGCACTGCTCGCCCTCGGCCCGCTGGCGGCCATCGGATACTTCTTCGGGCCGTTCCTGGTGACGCTCGGCGCCCGGCGCGGTGGACTCGTCCCTCGTTGGCTGCCGTGGGGGTTCCTCGTGTCCCTCGTCCTGCAGCCCGTCGCGCTCGTGCTCACCGGCGGCCCCGGCATCGCCCTGCACCTCGTGGACACCGCCTGCCAACTCGTGCTCGTGGTGATGGCCGTCCTCCTCGCCCGCGCGGTCCTGCTCGGCGACAGCGCTTCTCACCGCGAAGGGGTTCCCGAGTAGCGCACGGTCGGCGTGAAAACCACTGGCGCGCACCGCTCTTCGGTCATTCTTGTCCACGGACAGCGGCGGGGAAGTGGCCGGAGCGGCGTGCCGTCAACCGGTTCCACGCATCGCCCCGTCGTGATGGGCCAGCCCTTCACAGGCACCAGGCAATGGACCGTCCGGTA
>JBDTBX010000460.1:0-2627 GCA_039923915.1 Nostocoides sp.
CGGCGGCAACGAGAGCTCGACCCGCTCGGCCAGCTCTCGGGCGACGAACCAGGCGGGGTCCCACCGCACCAGCGCCTCAACCAGGGGCAGCGTGGTGTGCATCGGTGCACCACAGAGCACCGTCACGCCGCCCTGGGCAGCACCCCGGGTCAGCGCGGCAGCCGCCAGCCATCGACGCAGCGCCTCCTCGGACGCATCGAGCGTCGGTCGATCCATGGAGGCCCACGCATCGAGCAAGAGCGTCGCCGCGTAGCCGCCCTCGGCGACCGGCTCGGCGCCCGGCGTGGCGATGACCAGGCTCGGTCTGGCCGGGATGGACGCCAGGACCTCACCGGCGCCCGAGGTGTGCACCGGCACCCCGGGAAAGGCGCGGCCGAGCTCCTCGGCAGTCCGCCGCGCTCCCACCACGGTGGACCGCACCGCGACGCCACCACAGCTCTTGCACTCGAAAGCCCGGGCGACCGTGCCACACCACCGACACGTCGGAACCGCATCCGCGGCAGTCAGGCCCAACGGTCCATGGCAGCGCGCGCAACGCGCCGGCTCACGGCAGTGCTGGCAGGACAACGACGGAAGGTAGCCCCGGCGCGGCACCTGAATCAGCACCGGCCCCTGCGCCAGCGCGCTCTTGGCAGCCCGCCAGGCGACCGAGGGCAGGTGCGCATGGGCGGCCACGCCATCGCGCTGGGCATCTGTGCCCTCGCCGGCCACGATCACCCGGGGTGCGGCCAGCCGTCTGCCCGCCAGGTCGGCACAGACCGACCGGACCTCACCGGATCCGACCCATTGCTGAACCGCCGTGGTCCGGGTGAAGCCTCCGGTCAGCAGAGCGGCACCCTCCAGACGGGCACGAGCACGCAGGACCTCGCGGACGCGGGGGTACGGCGCTCGCTGTTCGACCAGCAGGTCGTCACCGTCGTCCCACCAGGCCACCAGACCCAGGTCACGGACCGGGGCGAACACCGCCGCCCGCGTCCCCACCACGCAGCGCACATGGCCTCGCAGCACCTTCAGCCAGGCCGTGTACCGCGCCTGCGGGCCCTGCCCCGCCGTGAGCCGTACGTGCCTGCCGGACCCCAGCACCTGGTGCAGCGCGGCGTCGACCCGGTCCACGTCACGGTGGTCGGGAACCACGATCAGAGCACCACGCCCGGCAGCCAGCGAGGTGGCAGCAGCCACCGCCATCGCGGCTGGCCAGTCCTGTTCACGCTGTTGGCCTGGCAGGGCCAGCCACGAGGCGGCAGGGGCATCCCCGGCGGACAGGTGCCGCAGGAAGGAGGTGCCGGCCGGGTAGCTCGACCACGGCCCCGGCCCCGGCCCCGGCCCCATCGGCGCCATCGGCGCCACTCGATCGTCCCTGCCACGGGCAGTCCCCGCGGATACCGCAGATACCGCAGATACCGCAGACACCGCAGATACCGCAGACACCGCAGACACCGCAGACACCGCGGACACCGCAACCGGCGCCGGCGGATGCAGGGGCAGGTTCCTCTCGGCCGTGGCATGTCGGGGCGGAACGGCCAGCCGGACCACGTCTGCCAGTGTTCCCGCATAGCGGTCGGCGACTGCGCGCGCCAGGGTCAGCACGGCCGGGGTGAGGACGGCTTCGGCACTGACCACCTTGCGCAACGGCGCGAGCGTGCCAAGGTGCTCGGCGGTCGCGACCCGGGCGAGGATGTACCCGTCGACGTCCTGACCGGCGAACCGGACCTTCACCCGTGCACCGGGCGCAGCCAGGTCGGCCATCGAGACCGGCACGTAATACTCAAAGGGGCGGTCCAGATGCGGCAGTCCCACATCAACCAGGACCAGGGCCACCGGATCGACCTCGGCGGCCTGCTGCACCGACGGCATCACCCTGGCGCGCCCGCGCGGCGAAGCCACCGCACGCACGAGCGAGAGCGGGTCACTCACGTCGGTCCTCGCCTCGTTCATGGTCAAAGGTCTACCGCATGGCGCCGACGTGTGGCATCACCCTGGCCGCAGTGAGGATGCCTCGCGCTCAGGGCGACGCGTGCTGAGGGGAAGGCTCAGCCAGCGACAGCAGCCAGAAGCTGCTCGACCCGGTCGGTGCGCTCCCAGGTGAAGGCGTTCTCGATGCCCTCGGCGCTGGTGCGGCCGAAGTGGCCGTAGGCGGCGGTCGGGGTGTAGATCGGGCGCAGCAGATCGAGATCCTCAATAATTGCGGCGGGTCGCAGGTCGAACACCTTGGTGATCGCATTCTGGATCTTGTAGGCGGCAACGGTCTCGGTGTTGAAGGTCTCGACATACAGGCCGACCGGGTGGGCCTTGCCGATGGCGTAGGCCACCTGGACCTCGCAGCGGGTGGCCAGGCCCGCGGCGACGATGTTCTTGGCCACCCAGCGCATGGCATAGGCCGCCGAACGGTCCACCTTGCTCGGGTCCTTGCCGGAGAACGCGCCGCCGCCATGGCGGGCCATGCCGCCATAGGTGTCGACGATGATCTTGCGGCCGGTCAACCCGGCGTCACCCATCGGGCCACCGATCTCGAAGCGGCCGGTGGGGTTGATCAGCATCCGGTAGTCGGAGATGTCCAGCTCGGTGCCGGCAGCGGCCAGCTCATCCAGGACCGGCTTGATGACCTGGTTGGCAATGTCCGGCTCGAG
>JBDTBX010000461.1:0-6351 GCA_039923915.1 Nostocoides sp.
AAGTAGTAGTGCGCGCTGTGCTCCCCGCCGAACACTGCGTCGTATGCCGCCATCTCACCCTTGATGAACGAGTGGCCGACGCGCGTGCGGACCGGGGTGGCGCCTCGCTCCGCGACCAGCTCGGGGACGGCGAGGGAGGTGATGACGTTGTGGACGATCCGGATGTCCGCGGGGGCGGTGCCCGCTGCGATCTCCCGGGCGATCTCGCGGTCGGCAATGAGCGCCGTGATCGCACTCGGCGACACGGCGGCGCCTCGCTCGTCGACGACGAAGCAACGGTCGGCGTCGCCGTCGAAGGCCAGCCCGAGGTCGGCCCCCTGGGCGACGACGGCAGCCTGGAGATCCTTGAGGTTCTCCGGCTCCAGCGGGTTCGCCTCGTGGTTGGGGAAGGTGCCGTCGAGCTCGAAGTAGAGCGGAACGACGTGGAGCGGGAGGGCGTCGAGGCCGGCTTCGGTGCCGAGGACGGCCGGCGCGGTGAGCCCGGCCATGCCGTTGCCGGCGTCGACGACGACCGTGAGCGGCCGGCTGTCGGTGAGGTCGACGAGGGAGCGCAGGAAGGCCGAGTAGTCGGCGAGGACGTCGCGCTCGGAGATGACCCCGGGGACCTCGGCGCGGACGGGCTGGGCCTCGCCGTCGAGGAGGGCCTGGGCCAGGTCGCGGATCTCGGCGAGGCCGCTGTCCTGACCGATCGGGCGCGCACCGGCTCGGCTCAGCTTGATCCCGTTGTAGGCCGCCGGGTTGTGGCTCGCCGTGAACATCGCGCCCGGCGCGTCCAGGGCCCCGCTCGCGTAGTAGAGGCCGTCGGTCGAGGCCAGGCCGATGAGGACGGCGTCGATCCCGGCATCGGTCACGCCATCGGCGAACGCCCGGGACAGCTCCGGCGAGCTCGGCCGCATGTCGTGGCCGATGACGACCATCGGGGCACCGTCGGTGATGGCGACGACCTGGGCGAACGCGGCACCCAGCGCCTTGGCCACGCCGGCGTCGAGCTGGTCGGGGACCAGGCCCCGGACGTCGTAGGCCTTGACGAAGTCGGCCAGTCGGGCGGCCACAACGCACAACCTCTCGGGAGTTCGGCGGTTCGGGGTTCGGGTTCGGGGTTCGGGGCCCGTCGGGCCCGTCGATCCTAAGTCGTTGCGACCCTGCTCCTGGTTGCCGGGAGCCGTGCCTGTGAGCAGTGTGCGACGAGCGCTCAGAGATCGGTGTCGGTGAGGACGCGCAGGTGGCCCCGGCGACGCGGCTCCCGCATGCCGTTCGGCTGGGCAGCCTCGGCCGCCTGGCCACCGGCCTGTCCCAACGACCCGGGACCGGCCGCCGCACCGGCTCCGTTGGTGCCACGGGCGCCACGGACGCCATCGCCGCCGCTTCCTGCCGCGTAGCCGCGGACGACGGCCGGGGCGGTCGGCTGCACCGCAGGTCGCGGCCTCGCAGCCTCGCGGACGGCGTCGGCGAGGGCCAGGAGGTCGTCGGGAGTCGGTGTCGGCTCGGAGTAGTCGCCGGCCAGCCGGACGATGTCCCAGCCGCGTGGGGCGGTGAGACCCTCGGCGTGGTTGATGCACAAGTCGTAGGTGTGTGGCTCGGCGTAGGTGGCCAGCGGCCCGACCACTGCTGTCTGGTCGGCGTAGACATAGGTGAGCGTCGCCACGGCGGTCTTGCGGCAGGCACTGCGGCTGCACTCGCGGGTCAGGCTCACACTCCGCAGGCTAAACGCAGGCACCGACAACGCCGGTTCGGCACGCCGCACCTGATCCGCCGGGAACTGTCCCTGTGGGTGGGAACCCGACGCGCGACCCGTGGGGAGCTGTCCAGGTGGGCGTGAACCCGACGCGCGATCCGTCGCCACCTCCCCGACGCCGGGCCGGCCCGGGCTCGCGGCATACCGGCCCGCATAGGCTGGCACCGTGACTCGACGGGACCGGCACGGACGCGGGCTGCGCGGACCGATGGCGTGGCCGAGGGTTCCGGCGATGGCGACCCGGCGGGAGACCTTCGACGACCTCGTCCTGGACAGCGCGGACCGGCTCGAGGCTGTGCTCAGCGGGCGGCGGGCCGAGGTCGAGTTCGCCGTCGAGGACATCCCGCCGAGCGACCCGGCCCCGTGGGAGGAGCAGGTGGCTCCGCTCGGGCGGGTGTTTCCGTCCGACGGGCGGCTGCCCAACCGGATCGTCGTCTACCGTCGCGTCGTGGAGGCCCAGGCCCGCGACGACGTCGATCTGGCGGTGCTCGTCAACGAGGTGATCATCGAGCAGGTTGCGGCGCTGCTCGGCGTCGAACCGGACGACCTGGATCCCCCGCCCGGCCGCCCCTGACCGTCAGGCCATTGCCCGTACGTCAGGTGCCCGTGGCCCGAGCACTTGACTTGGGGTCGAAGGTTGACGCGGGGCGCGACTTCGGGAGGATTTTGCCTCAGGGCAGGGGCAGGACCCTCGTGGTCAGGGTGGTCAGCGGGGCAGACGCCAGGGGCGTCGTCGCGATCAGCTGGGTGGGTCCGCTACCCCCGGTGCTGACGACCGCGCCGCGCACGTCACCATCACCGGCGGTACGGCGCACCCAGACCTGGCTGGTCCCCGCGGGCAGGGCAACGGACGCTGTCGAGTCAGCCGGGACCTTGACCGACGCGACCGTGGCCGCGCCCGCTGCATCGACGGTGGTCACCTCGACCGTCGCGGGATCGCCCGAGCTGACCAGGGTGAGCACCCGGGTGAGCGCACCGGCGCCCGACGTCGGCACGAACGCCAGACCGGCGACCTGCGAGATCGGCGCCGTGGCCGAGGACCAGGCGAAGTCGCCCGGACCCGCCTGGTCGCGCCGGATCGCGATGGCGCCGGCGACGACCGGCTCGTCGGCCGTGACCTGCACGGCATACGTCCCAGCAGCCAGACCGGAGAGGTCGAACTCGCCGACCGAACCGGCCCTGATCGTCGCGACCCCGCCCCTGGGCAGCGGCGAACCGCCGCCCGTATCGATGGTGCGGACCTGCACGACGGCGTCGTGCGTGCCCGGGACGGCCACCCGGACCCTCGTCGTGCCGCCGACCGCCACGGCCGGGATGACCACCGACGTCGCGGGCGCCGCGGCCGGCGAGACGTCGTCGGACCCGGCCGCCACGGAGCCGTCGGTCCAGGTGTCGTTGACCGCTGCATAGACGAGGCCGCCCGCGGTCCTCACGTGGACGACCGGGGTCTTCTCGGCGCTGGAGATGGCGTCGAGCAGCACCGTCGCGCGGCCGCGCGCAGGAACGACGACGTCGTTGCCGTTCGGGGAGACGATGGGCCCGGCGGCGCCGAGCAGGGCGATGTCGGCCGTCACGACGTTGGCGCCGGGGTTGACGAGGACGAGCCGCTCCTGACGGCCGGGGTCCCCTCCCCCGGCGACGAACCACGCGTCGTTGACGGCCGCCCCGCAGGCCACACTGACCAGACCGCGGAGGTCCAAGCCGTCGGCCCGCCACTCCTGGGTCGCGACGATGCCGGGGGCCAGGCCGCCCGCGCCGGTCACCTGGGCGGCACCGGACGCCGGGGCATCGGCCGCGATGGTGGCCCGACTGGTGGTGGTGGCGCCTGCACCTGGACCCGCGGCTGAACCTGGACCCGCGGCTACCCCTGGGCCACCGGTCGCGCCGATGCCCAGGGTCCCAGCGCCAGGGGCCCGCCCCAGCAGGGTGCGGACGAGGTCGGCAGGGGCTGCTGCGGCGGCGATCCGGGCCGGGACGGCGATGTCCTTGACCCCCTGTATGCCGCTCAGCTCACCGCCGGGGCAGATCACCGTGGAACGGGTGAGGGCGGTCGCGGCCGAGGCCGCCCCCTGCGCAGTGGCGACCGTGGACAGGTCGGCCGTCCAGGACGTGGCGTGCGCAGCCTGGATGACGCCGCCGGCAGCTCCCGCGACGACGACGATCCGCAGCGCCGCCAGCGCGGTGCGGGTCACGGTGGGGCGGCTGGGGGTGTTCACGAGGCTCTCCGGGTCCGGCGGGTCGGCAGGGCGAGGTACAGCCCGGCGACGAGCAGGGCCAGCTGCCCGAACCGCCACCACGGCTGCTCGGGGTCGACGGTGATGGCGAGGTCGTGGTGACCCGCCGGGATCGGGTAGGCCGGTGTGCCGCGGCTGGCGGGCACCTCGCGACCGTCGACGGTCACCGTCGCGTGCTGCACCCAGGCATCCGGCTCGGCCACGCGCAGGGTGCCGGCCCTGGCGAGAGACACCGTGGTCGAGGTGGCTGCGTGCTGGCCGGTCACCGGCACGGCGACGGTCGTCGCCCCCGCGACGATCCGAGCCCGCGGGACCCCGACCGAGGTGTCTGTCGCAGCGATGGGGGGCTGGACCCGCCAGTAGTCGTAGCCGCTGCGGCTGCCCATCCGGACCAGACCAGCGCTGCCGTCGAGGCGTTGGGCCATGGCGGCCGGCGCGCGGGCGCTGAGCCCGACGAAGCCGACGCCGAGGTCGATCAGCCCGGCGACCGGATCGGTCGGGACACCGGCGTTGGCGGCAGCGGTTGTGGCGGCGGTTGCGGCAACGGTCGCGGCAGCGCTTGCGGCAGAGGTCGAGTCGGCTGCACCGGTCATGCCGTCGAGCAGCAGCTGGATGGTGCCGGCGGCAGTGGTCGGCGCCGGCGGTGTGTAGGTGGGCAGGTCGACCGCCAGGTCCGGCGACTCGGCGGCGATGAGGCGGTAGCCCATCCCGGCCGGGGTCGGCGCCAGGAGGAGGGTCCGGCTGGCCTGCGGTGCGCCGGCCTGGTCGGCGGCGATCGCCGGTCGCGGGTCGGTCCAGGCGCGGAGCCGTCCGTCGCTGCCACCCCAGGCGTGCAGGGCGGGCGCGGCGATCGCCACGACCGCGAGCGCCGCCACTGCGGGCCACCGGAGAACCGCCGGCCAGCCACCGCGCCGACGGCGGAGGGTCAGGTCGGAGAGCCCGACGAGCACGACGCCGAGCAGCCCGGCGAGGGCCACGAGCATCCCGGTGCCGACCCAGGGGACGAGGACGTTGCCGGCTCCGGTCTGCCCGAGCGGCACCGTGCCGAGGTGCACCCGCGGCGCGGCGAGCGCGGCGGCGAGGCCGATGACAGCGAGCAGGCCGAGCAGCGTCACGGCCAGCGCACGACGTCGGCCACGGAGGAGGCAGACGAGCGCCAGACCCGCGACCGGGGCCGCCGCCCACCACGGGTAGTGCCCCACGGTGCCCGGCGAGAGCAGGGCAAGGTGCAGGGTCGAGGGCGTCGATGCGGCATACGAGAGCAGGCCGGGACCGGTGAGGAGCTGGGCCGGGTGATCGAGGAGCCCCCACGGCCCGAGCAGGCCGACCGGCAGGACGGCCGCGAGCAACGCGCGGCCCTTCGCGGCGCCGGGTGCGAGGACCATCCCCAGGACCAGGACGGCGAGGAGCACGACGAGCACGGCCGGGACGAACGCCCCGAGCACGGCGGCCAGCAGGCCGGTGGCGGCGGCCGTCGTCGTGCGGCCGGAGCGGGCGAGGAGCCGGGCCGTGCCGGCGACGACGAGCGGAAGCAGGACGAGCGCCACGAGGGCTGCGAGCCGGCCCTCGACGACGGCAGCCGAGGCGACCGGGCCGGCCGCCCAGACAAGGGCCACGAGGGCGCGTGGCCAGCGCTGCAGGGTCGCGACCCGGCCCGCGAGGTAGGCCGTCCAGGCGGCGAGCGGCACCGCGAGCAGGACGAGGGCGGCAACCGCTGCGCCGCCGGCCGACGTGACGCCGAGGAAGGGAACGTGGTCGGCGAGCCACCCGGCACCGCCGAGGATTGCGGACGCGGGGCTGCCGGGCCTGTCGGTGCCGAGCCCGGGGCCGGACCATCCGTCCCACCAGTCGTGGAACAGGCTCGCCGGGCTCACCCGGCCGCCGAGCAGCTGGCCGCCGGTGAGGCCGCCACGGAGCGCGCCGAGGTGCCCACCCGCGACGCCACGCCAGGCGAAGCCAGCCGCCGCGAGCGCGACGAGGACGGCCCAGACGCCGGGGTTGCGACCGACCCGTCCGCCGAGCGATCCGTTGTCGGTCGTGGCCTCCTCGTCGAAGGCATCCGAGCCGGCGTGGGAAGGGGCACCGGTCGGCGCTCCGGTTGGGGCACCTGTTGCGGCGTCGGCCGACGCATCGAGCAAGGCCCGTCCTGGCACGGCGAGGCCGGGGTTGAGCCGGTCGCCGACGTGCCGGGCGACCTCGCCGGGGCCGACGAAGAGCGAGCGGAGGTCACTGCGCCGGACCACCTTGCCGCGACGGCCGCGCCATCGAGCGGCGATCGTTCACCACGGGTCGAGGAGCGCACCGAGGTCGGCGATCTCCCCGCCGGCGGCCCGAGGACGCTTGGCGACGAGCAGGGCGAGACCGCCGAGCAGCGAGGTGAGG
>JBDTBX010000462.1:0-2573 GCA_039923915.1 Nostocoides sp.
ACGGTTCTGGACCTCCTGCCCGGGGTGCGATGGGCGGTGCCTGGGGGCCGGTGGCGGATCGAGCCGACCGTGACCGTCCGTGGCCAGGGCGTCGCCGACTTCATCCGCGACGTCCTGCCGGCGTGGCAGGCCGACGAGGACCTCGACGTCGAGGTCGTCGGCGAGCTCCCGGCATACGCCGAATCGACCGAGATCCCCGTCATCCGCTGGAGCCCGATCGTCGAGGGGGCGGAGGCCGGCGACTGGCTCGACCTGCACGTCACGGTGACGATCGGAGAGGAGAAGGTGCCGTTCGAGCCGCTCTTCCAGGCACTCGCCCACGGCGACGACGTCATGCTGCTCGACTCCGGCACCTGGTTCACCCTCGACCACGCCTCGCTCGATGAGCTGCGGCGCCTCATCGAGGAGGCCCGGGAGCTGGGCGACCCCATCCGCGACGGCGCCCGGATCAGCCGCTTCCAGGTCGACCTGTTCGCCGAGCTGCTCGAGCTCGGCATCGTCGACCGGCAGTCTCGCGAGTGGGCCGACCGGATGATCGCCATCCGCGACGGCATCCCGCCCGCGATCGACGAGGTGCCGGTCGGTGTCAAGGCCCAGATGCGGCCCTACCAGCGTGAGGGCTACCAGTGGCTCGCGACGCTGTGGGACGCCGGGCTCGGCGCGGTCCTCGCCGACGACATGGGTCTCGGCAAGACGCTCCAGACCCTCGCTGTCGTCCAGCGGGCCCACGACCGCGGCGAGCTGACCGCGCCGGTCCTCGTCGTCGCGCCGACCTCGGTGCTCTCGACGTGGCGCGACGAGGCCGCCCGGTTCACCCCCGACCTGACCGTGGCCCTCATCGGCGAGACCACGAGACGCCGCAAGGGCTCGCTCGCCTCGGTGATCGCCGGTGCGCAGGTCGTCGTGACCTCCTATGCCGTGTTCCGGATCGACGCCGAGGCCTTCCGCGGGCTGCCCTGGCGGGCGCTCGTCCTGGACGAGGCGCAGGCCCTGAAGAACTCGGCGTCCCTGACCTACCAGGCGGCTCGACGGCTGCGGGCGCCGTTCAAGATGGTCGTCACCGGCACCCCGCTCGAGAACTCGCTCATGGACCTCTGGTCCCTGCTTTCCGTCGTCGCACCGGGTCTGTATGCCAAACGCGAGCAGTTCTCCCAGCAGTACCGCCGGCCGATCGAGGTCGAGGGCAACTCCGAGCTGCTCGCCCGGCTTCGACGGCGGATCCGACCGCTCATGCTCCGGCGCACCAAGGAGGCGGTGGCCTCAGACCTGCCGCCCAAGCAGGTCCAGATCCTGCCGGTGCCGCTGCACCCCGTCCACCAGCGGATCTACGACCAGCACCTCCAGCGCGAGCGGCAGCGTCTGCTTGGCCTGCTCGACGATCCGACCGCCAACCGGATCGCGATTCTCGCCTCGCTGACCCGGCTGCGTCAGCTGTCGCTCGACCCGGTCCTCGTCGACGACGCCCACATCGGCAAGGCGCAGTCGGCCAAGATCACCGAACTCATCGACCACCTCGTCGAGCTCCGGCAGGAAGGCCACCGGGCCCTCGTCTTCAGCCAGTTCACCGGCTACCTGAAGCTGGTCGAGGCGGCACTGCACGAGGCCGGCATCTCCACGTCCTACCTCGACGGGCGCACCCGCAACCGGCCCGCCGTCATCGACGGCTTCCGGGCGGGCGACCAGACGGCGTTCCTCATCAGCCTCAAGGCGGGCGGCACCGGCCTCACCCTCACCGAGGCTGACTACGTCTTCGTCCTCGACCCGTGGTGGAACCCCGCCACCGAGGCCCAGGCCGTCGACCGCGCTCACCGGATCGGCCAGACCCGGCCGGTCATGGTCTACCGGATGGTGAGCAGCGGGACGATCGAGGACAAGGTGGTCGCCCTCCAGGACCGCAAGCGCGACCTGTTCGACCGGGTCGTCGAGGGCGGCGACGCCGTGGGTGGCGTGATCACGCCCGACGACATCCGCGCGCTGCTCACCGCCGACTGACCGCAGCAGCCCCGTCGGTCGGGGGATAAGGTGATGAGGCATGGAGGCGACGTTCATGGATGTCGTCGTCACGGTCGCCGGGCTGTGGTCTTCGCCGGCTGCGCCACGCCCGATCGACGCCCTCTCCATCGCCGACCGGCCGGACATCGCGGGGTGGCTCGGGGCCATGGACGGAGCCGCGAGCATCGACCCGTATGCCGGTCGCCTGGGCCTTCATGATCGCCTCGAGTCCCAGGTCCTCGAGGGCGAACCAGTCACGGTGGTCCACGACGGTGACGAGGGCTGGGTACGGGTCCGCTGCCCCGCCCAGCCGTCGTCGCGCGATCGTGGTGGCTATCCGGGCTGGCTGAGGGCAGCCCATCTCGGCCCCGGCGACCGACAAGGTGGAGCGGCCGGATCGCACCGTGCTGACGCCCAGTCGTTCCTCGCAGCGGCCCGGACGTATACCGGGACCGCATACCTCTGGGGCGGGATGACGGCATACGGAATCGACTGCTCCGGCCTGGTCCACGTCGCCCTCCGCCAGCTCGGGATCCGTCTGCCTCGTGACGCGCACGACCAAGAGGCCGTCTGTGCGGCCG
>JBDTBX010000463.1:0-3890 GCA_039923915.1 Nostocoides sp.
TCGTTGCCCGCCTCGAAGAGCTCGACCCGGTGCCCCCGGCCGGCGAGGGTGGTGGCGGCAGCCAGCCCGGCCGGTCCGGCCCCGACGACGGCGACGTGCTTGACCAGCCGGGTGGGTGCCAGAACCAGCTCGGTCTCGTAGGCCGCACGCGGGTTGACCATGCAGGTGGCCCGCTGGTGCTTGAAGGTGTGATCGAGGCAGGCCTGGTTGCAGGCGATACAGGTGTTGATCTGGTCGGCCCGGTCCTCGGCGGCCTTGGCGACCCACTCGGGGTCGGCGAGGAAGGGGCGGGCCATCGAGACGAGGTCGGCCTCGCCGCGCGCGAGGATCCCCTCGGCCACGTCAGGCATGTTGATCCGGTTGGACGCGATGACCGGGATGGTCAGTTCGGCCCGAACTCGGCCGACGACCTCGGTGAAGGCCGCTCGGGGCACCGAGGTGACGATGGTCGGGACGCGGGCCTCGTGCCAGCCGATGCCGGAGCTGATGATCGTCGCCCCGGCTGCCTCGACCTGACGCCCGAGCGCGACGACGTCCTCGAAGGTCTGGCCCCCCTCGACGAGATCGAGCATCGAGAGGCGGTAGACGATGATGACGTCGGGACCGACGGCTTCGCGTACGGCGCGCACCACCGCCACGGGGAACCGGCGGCGCTTCTCGGCCGTGCCTCCCCAGTCGTCGGTTCGCTTGTTGGTCCGCGCCGCAGCGAACTGGTTGAGCAGGTAGCCCTCCGATCCCATGATCTCGACGCCGTCATAGCCGGCCTCGATGGCCAGCCGGGCCGCCCGGGCGAAGTCCTTGATGGTGCGGCGGATCCCGCCATCGGTCAGGGCCCGGGGACGGAACCTGGAGATCGGCGACGTGATCGAGGAGGACGAGACCGCCGCGGGGTGGTGGGCGTAGCGGCCGGCGTGCAACAACTGGAGGGCGATCTTGCCGCCTTCGGCGTGCACCGCGTCGGTGATCTGCCGGTGGCTCCGGGCCTCGCGGTGCGTCGTCAGCTTGGACGCCAGCGGGTAGAGGCAGCCGGACAGGTTGGGCGCGAAACCGCCGGTGACGATGAGCCCGACACCACCCCTGGCCCGCTCGGCGTAGTAGGCGGCGAGCTTGGCGTGGTCAGCTCGCTTGTCCTCCAGCCCGGTGTGCATCGATCCCATGACCACCCGGTTCGGCAGGGTCGTGAAGCCGAGGTCGAGTGGCGCGAGAACGTGTTCGTAGGGCATCACCGGTGATTCTCCTCCGGCGGCGCGCAATTGCTACCGGCCGGTAGTCACGTGAGAGCAACCTCACTCCGCGCACCCTGACAGAACGTGTCAGTCCGGCCGTCCGAGCAGCCGGCGCCCCCAGAAAACCATCGGCCGTATGCCGCGAACCCGGGTCCGGCGGGTGCGGCGCCGGTCGGACTGACCTACGCTCGGGGCGTGCGCATCGTCTCGCTGCTCCCCTCGACAACGGAGATCCTGTTCGCGATCGGCGCCGGCCCGCACGTCGTCGGCGTGACCTTCGAGTGCGACGAGCCGGCCGAGGCCCGCACTCGCCGGATCGTCTCGACAAGCGCGATCCCCGAGGGTCTGGCCCCCAAGCAGATCGACGCGTTCGTCTCGGGCGCGATGGCCGCCGGTGAGGACCTCTACCACCTCGACGAAGGCGCGCTCGCCGGGCTCGACGCCGACCTCGTCGTCACCCAGGACCTCTGCGCCGTGTGCGCGGTCGACGTCTCGGTCGTCGACGACGCGCTCACCCACCTCGGCTGCGCCGCAGACGTCCTCACGATTGACCCGCACACCCTCGACGAGATCCTCACGTCAATCGAGACGCTCGGCGATGCCACCGTATGCCGCTCTGCCGCAACGGATCTCGTGTCCCACCTCCGCGACCGACTAGAGGCAGTGAAGCGCGCCGTCGCCGGTCAGGCCACGCCTCGTGTCCTGATCCTCGAGTGGACCGATCCACCCTTCGCGCCCGGTCACTGGGTCCCTGAGATGGCCGTCGGCGCGGGCGGCGTCAGCGCACTGGGTGCGGCCGGCGAGAAGTCGGTACGCGTCACGTGGGCCGACGTCCGAGCCAGCGCTCCCGACGTCGTCGTGTGCGCTCCGTGCGGCTACGGTCTGGCTGACTCCGCGACCCTCGCGGAGGCCGCCCTCGCAACGGGCGAGCTGCCACCCGGCATACCCGTGTGGGCCGTCGACGCCAACGCCAGTTTCGCCCGTCCCGGCCCCCGACTCGTCGACGGCGTGGAGGCACTCGCGGCGATCCTGCACCCCGACGTCATGGGCGACCCAGGCGAAGACATGGCTCGCCGGCTCCGCTGAGCCGAGCGACCGGCATACGGGGTCGTTCAGTCGACGAGGAAGCCGAGCAGATCGGCCCGGGTCAGCACGCCAGTCGGTTTGCCGTCCTCGATGACGAGGACTGCGTCGTTGGCCTCGAGCTCCTGCCGCGCCACCGAGACCGACTCGCCACCGCCGACGAGCGGCAGGCCCGGGCTCATGTGCTTCTCGACGGCATCGGCCAGGTGGGCCTTGCCGGTGAAGAGCAGCTCGAGCAGGGCCCGCTCGCTCACCGACCCCGCGACCTCGCCGGTCATGACCGGCGGCTCGGCCTTGACGACCGGCATCTGGGAGACGCCGTACTCCCGCAGGATGTCGATGGCGGTGCGGATGGTCTCCTTCGGGTGGGTGTGGACGAGAGCCGGAAGGTCCCCCGACTTGGCGTGCAGGATGTCGGCGACCGACTTGGTTTCCCCTGCGTGGAGGAAGCCGTAGGAGCTCATCCAGGCGTCGTTGAAGATCTTGGAGATGTAGCCGCGCCCGCTGTCGGGCAGCAGGACGACGACGACGGCGTCCTCGGGCAGGTCCTTGGCGACCTCGAGGGCCGCGACGACGGCCATCCCGCACGAGCCCCCGACGAGCAGCCCCTCCTCGCGGGCGAGTCTGCGGGTCATGTCGAAGGAGTCGCCGTCGCTCACGGCCACCACCTGGTCGACGACGGCCGGGTCGTAGGCCGTGGGCCAGAAGTCCTCGCCGACGCCCTCGACGAGGTAGGGCCGTCCGGTGCCGCCGGAGTAGACCGAGCCCTCCGGGTCGGCGCCGATCACCCGGACCCGGCCACCGTCACGGTCCACGGACTGTTCCAGCAGGTAGCGTCCGGTGCCGGTGATCGTGCCGCCCGTGCCCACTCCCGCCACGAAATGGGTGATCCTGCCATCGGTGTCGGACCAGATCTCCGGGCCGGTCGACTCGTAGTGGCTCGCCGGACCGTTGGGGTTGGAGTACTGGTCCGGCTTCCAGGCGCCCTCGATCTCCCGCACCAACCGGTCGGACACCGAGTAGTAGGAGTCGGGGTCCTCCGGCGCCACCGACGTCGGGCAGACGACCACGCGGGCGCCGTATGCCGCGAGGACGTTGCGTTTGTCCTCGCTCACCTTGTCGGGGCAGACGAAGACGCAGGAGTAGCCCTTGCGCTGGGCGATGAGGGCCAGCCCGACGCCGGTGTTGCCGGAGGTCGGCTCGACGATCGTCCCGCCCGGCTTGAGTGCGCCGGACGTCTCGGCGGCCTCGATCATCTTCAGGGCGATCCGGTCCTTCACCGACCCGCCAGGGTTCAGGTACTCGATCTTGGCGAGGACAGTGGCTCTGGTGACTCCCTTGGTGACGGAGTTCAGCTTGACGAGGGGGGTGTTGCCCACGAGGTCTGCGATGTGCTCGGCGTATTTCACGCGGACATCTTCTCAGGCGCGGTAGAGGGCGCGCGCCGGGCAGAGCTTCACGGCGATCGCCGCGTCCTTGTCGCTGATGTCGGCTCGACGCACGATGGGGTAGCCCCACTCGTCGAGGACGAAGTCGTCGGGCAGCAGTTGCGCACAGATCCCGTGCCCGGTGCACGCCACC
>JBDTBX010000464.1:0-8303 GCA_039923915.1 Nostocoides sp.
GGCATCCTCTCTGTCGCACTGCAGCTGGAGGGATTCACCGTCCTGTCCAGGATCCTCTTGTTCGTGTGCATCACGTCGTTCGTCGTGCTGCTCGCGCTGACCGTCTGGCGCATCGTGGCCTACCGCAGCGCACTGATCGGGGACCTCACTGACCCCCGACGCGGGTTCGGCTTCTTCACGTTCGTGGCGGGAACCAACGTGCTCGGAGTCCGGCTCGGTCTTGCCGGGTTCGGCAACGCGACTGCCGTCCTGCTCGTCCTTGCGGGGTTGGCGTGGGCGGCGCTGGGCTACGTGGTGCCGTGGACCGCCATCCTCGGCCATCGGGAACGGCCGGTGCTCGCGGCCGCCAACGGCACCTGGTTCATCTGGGCGGTGGCCAGCCAGTCCGTCGCCGTTGCCGCCGCCACGATCGAGCCCATCTTTGACACCGCGCGCCGCGAGCTCGCGGTGCTGGCGATCATGTCCTGGTCGGTCGGGGTGTTCCTCTATGGAGCCACCGGCGTCCTCGTCGCGCTGCGGCTGATGCTCTACCGGTTCGGTCCAGAGGAGCTCACCCCGCCGTACTGGGTCTCGATGGGCGCCTTGTCCATCACCGTGCTGGCAGGCGCCCGCATCGTGGAGATGGCCGATGCCCCCATGGTTGCGGTGACCCGACAGCTGATCGCCGGGCTGGCCGTCGTGTTCTGGGCGTTCGCGACGTGGCTGATCCCCGTGCTCATCGCCGCGGGCTGGTGGCGGCACGTGCGCCGGGGGTGGCCGCTGCGCTACGAGGCGACGCTCTGGAGCATCGTCTTCCCACTCGGGATGTATGCGGTTGCCGGGATCTACCTGGGCCGAGCAGACCATCTGCCAGTGGTCGAGGCCACCGGCGCGGCCGAACTGTGGGTGGCGTTCGGGGCGTGCGTCGTCGTCTTTGTGGCGATGATCGTCCACGTGCTCCGAACGGTATTCGCTCCGTCCGTGGGCGCAGCGCCAGCCGATGGGCGGCCCACGTGAGCGCACCAGTGAACCTGGTCAGCGCAGGACGACGGCCTCGAAGCGCTCGAGCCCGTCGTGCCAGCGCGCCTCGTCTGCGGCCACCTCACCGTTGACGGGATCGTGCCGGAGGTCGACGCGCGTGCCGTTGCCGTCCGCAGCGAGGTCGATCGTGACGACGGATCGGGGGGCCTCGGGGGTCTCGTGCCAAGACACCCGGACCTGCTCGACCGGATGGAGACTTCGCACCATGCCGAAGGCGCCGTCGTCATTGTGCCACGACTGACCCTTACTGCCGATGCTGGCCCCCTGGCCGAGCAGCGCCTCGGCACCGGCCGGACTGAGCAGCACCTCCCACACCTGAAGAGGCGGTGCCGCGATCGTGCGCGACACCGCCGACTTCGCGTCTGCGGACTGCTCCACGTGGACTTCGGTCATCTGGGCGCTCCCTTGCTGTGGGGGTCATGAACTGCGTTGGTGCGCACTGGCCATCATGGCACTGCGACCCGACGGAGAACAGGGCGGCGACCCGATCCCCGGCACCAACCGGCAGGATGGCCCGGTGACCTCCACCGATCTCATCGACCAGCTCATCGATGCCGGCACCTATGCCGTGGACCGGGGCCTGGTCAACGCTTCCGGTGGGAACCTGTCGGCCCGGCTGCCCGACGGCTCCGGGCTCCTCGTCACGGGCACCGGGACCTGGTTGGACCGGCTGACGAGCGATGACTTCGCGACCATCGGCCTCGATGGCGGGCACGTCGACGGGCCGCCACCCAGCGTCGAGTGGCAGCTGCATACGCGGACGTATGCCGCGCGCCCGGACGTCGGCGCCATCGTCCACCTCCACCCCCAGCACGCCGTACTCGTCGACGCACTGGGGCACCAGATCCGCCTCATCACCCTCGATCACGCCTACTACCTGCGCGAGGTGGTCCGGATCCCGTTCCTGCCCTCGGGCTCGGAGGCCTTGGCCGAGGCCGCCGCCGCCGCGGTCGCCAACGGACACGATGCCCTCGTCCTGGCCCACCACGGCTGCTCGGCCCTCGGCGACACGGTGCGAATGGCCCTGCGCCGCGCCGCCAACCTCGAGGAGGCGGCGACCATGACCTACCGGCTGATCCAGCTCGGCGACACCGCCGCCCAGTTCCCGCCCGAGTTTCGCCACCGGATCATCGAAGTCTGACCGGGCCGGCTCGGTCAGGCGAGGTCGCTCGGTGTCTGGCCGAGGTGCGGCTCGACGAGGCCGCGCTCGGTCGCGATCGCCGTCACCCACCGGGCCGGCGTCACGTCAAAGGCCGGGTTGAACCCGGCCGTGCCAGCCGGGGCGGTCCGCTCGCCACCCCAGGTGACCACCTCCTCCGACGAGCGTTCCTCGATGACGATGCCCGAGCCGTCGACCATCGTGAGGTCGACCGTCGACCACGGGGCAGCCACGACGAGCGGGATGCCGGCCGCCGCGCAGGCCAGGGCAACCCCCAGCGTCCCGACCTTGTTGGCGGTGTCGCCGTTGGCCGCGATTCGGTCGGCACCGACGACGGCGAAGTCGACGAGTCCACGCAAGATCGTGGAGGCAGCGGCCGAGTCGACCTGAACGACGTGCGGGATGCCCAGGACACCCAGTTCGTATGCCGTGAGCCGGGCGCCCTGGAGCAGGGGTCGGGTCTCGTCGGCATAGACGAGCTCGAGGCGGCCCCGCTCGTGCAGGTCGCGCAATACCCCGAGCGCGGAGCCCCAGCCCGACGTGGCCAGGGCACCGGCATTGCAATGGGTCAGCGCCCGGAGGCAGGGCCGGTCGATCCGCTCGAGCAGCCAGTCGGCGGCCAGCCGGCTGAGCTCCCGGTTGGCGGCGGTGTCGTCGGCCGCGAGGGATCGGGCTGCAGCCAGGACCGCGTCCCGGCCCTGACCGACGAGAGGGCGGACCTGATCGACACCCCAGGCCAGATTCACGGCAGTGGGGCGCGCGTCCCGGACTGCGTCGATGGCTGCATCGCGACGCGCCTCGTCCCAGCCCTCGCGAGCGGCCTCGTCAAGGGCGACCACCACACCCATGGCGCCGGCGACACCGAGGGCCGGTGCACCGCGGACGGCGAGCGCGGCAATCGCCGCGACGAGGTCGTCGGTCGATCGCACGATCCTGGTCTCGGTGCGGCCCGGCAGCAGGGTCTGGTCGAGCAGCAGCACTCCACCAGCAGCGTCGTCCCAGGCGATGGCCACGATCTCGCGGCGGGCGGGGGTGGGGGGTTGTTCGGGAGTCACGACCCCAGCCAAGCACACTCTCAGCGCGCTCTCAGACGCCCGCCCTACCGTGGTGAACACGGACCAACGACGGCCCGCGACGGCGGTCGACCCGCGCGGAGCCCACTGCCCCCAAGGACGCCCATCGCCGCCGGAAACGTCAACCGGAGGAAGTGTCGCTCAATGGACCTGGTCACCACCCGCGGAAGCATCGTCGTCGGCGTCGACGGCTCCGCCATCAGCAACGCCGCCCTGGACTGGGCCGCCCGACGCGCCTCGGCACGCAGCGTTCCCCTCGTCCTCATCCACGCCTTCTCGGCGGACCTGCCGATGCTCGGCTTCGGCTCACTGGACAGTGACGACGCCATCAGGAAGGCCGGCGAGCAGCTGCTTGCCACCGCCGCGACCCGGGCCCACGCCATCGACCATCGGCTCGACGTCGCCACAGCCTGCGTGAGCGGGTTCGCGGCTCCGTCGCTCATCCGAGCCTCTGCCGGGGCGATCTACACCGTCGTCGGCTCGGTCGGACACGGCCTACTGGCCAACCTCTCGCTCGGCGCGGTGACCGGGCAGGTGGCCTCGCACGCCAAGTCGCCAGTCGTGATCGTGGGTCGCGACAACGGCTTGGCGACGCCGTTCGGCCGCGTCCTGGTCGGCGTCGACGGCTCGGCCACCAGCGTCGTGGCGCTGCACGAAGCCTTCGACCACGCCGCGCTCCGTGGCGCGCAGCTCGAGGTCGTGACGGCCTGGCAGCCCCGTGGCCGGCGCGATCCGAGCCTGACGG
Source organism: Nostocoides sp. (assembly GCA_039923915.1). Taxonomy (GTDB): domain Bacteria; phylum Actinomycetota; class Actinomycetes; order Actinomycetales; family Dermatophilaceae; genus Nostocoides. The sequence goes on from JBDTBX010000464.1 coordinate 3,998, forward strand.
CCGGATCCCAGTGGGACGGCTACGTCAAGACCTTCCAGGGGCTGGTGTCCGGGGAGCTGGCGCGTCAGGTCGCGGCGCATCCAGAGGTGAAGGTCACGCACGACGTGGTGCGCGCCGACCCCGTGCGCACCCTGCTCGAACGCAGCGCCGCGACCGACTTGGTCGCCGTGGGCAACCGGGGTGTCGGCGGCTTCGAGGGCCTGCACATCGGCTCGGTCACCCGCGCCCTGATGGGCCATGTCCCGAGCCCGCTGCTCATTGCTCGGCTCCGGGACGAAGCCAAGAGCTGATTTCGCGGATCAGGTCAGTCGGTCGCGCAGCCAGGCGATGTCGGCGGACTGACCGTCGACACCGCCGGGCGTCTCACAGACGGCCGGCGCGCCGGACGCCCGAACGACGTCGGCCAGGTCGGCGCCGTCAATGAACCCGGACCCGAAGTTCGCGTGCCGGTCGGCCCCGGAGTCGAACTCGTCACGCGAGTCGTTGGCATGGACGAGGTCGATCCGACCCGTGATCGCCAGCACGTTGTCGACGATGGTGGACAGGTCGTTGCCGCCGGCGTGCGCGTGGCAGGTGTCGAGGCAGAAGCCGATCGTGTCGCTGCCGGACGCCGACCCGATCGCGTCCCAGAGCCTGGCGATGGCGTCGAGCCGTCGGGCCATGGCGTTCTCGCCGCCCGCCGTGTTCTCGATGAGCAGCGGCACCGGCAGGTCGAGACCGTCGACGCACTTGCGCCAGTTGTCGAAGCCGATGGCCGCGTCCTCCTCCTTGCCGAGGTGGCCGCCATGGACGATGACCCCCCTGGCACCGATCTCGGCAGCGGCCATGAGGTGCTGCTGGAGCAGTTTGCGGCCGGGGATCCGGATCCGGTTGTTGGTCGCGGCCACGTTGATCGGATACGGGGCGTGGACGTACATCGAGATCCCGGCCGCGTCTGCGTCCGCCTTGAGACCCGCTGCTCCCCCGGCATACCGCACGACCGGGCCGTTGTAGCTCTGCGGGTCCCCGAGGAAGAACTGCACGACCGTCGTGTCCCGGGCCCGCGCCTCGGCGATCGGGTCCTCCTGCTCGACGTGGGCACCGATCGCCGTCATGTCGCCTCCAACTGGTCCAGCACGAAGGCCCACTCCCACGCGACCTGCTCCCACGCGGCATACCGCCCGCTCCGCCCACCATGGCCCGCCGCCATCTCGGTGCGCAACAGGATCGGTCGGGTCGCGGGGTCGTTGGTCACCGTCGCCCGCAGCTGGGCGACCCACTTGGCCGGCTCGGTGAAGAAGACCCGCGTGTCGTTGAGCGACGTCGTTGCCAGGATCGCGGGGTACGTGCGGGCCGCGATGTTCTCGTAGGGCGTGTAGGCCCGCATCGCGGCATAGGCGCCTGCGTCGGTGAGCGGGTTGCCCCACTCGTCCCACTCCCCCACGGTCAACGGCAGGTCGGGCCGCAGGATGGTCGTCAGCGCGTCGACGAACGGGACCGACGCGTGCACCACGCGGAACCGGTCAGGCGCCAGGTTGAGGATCGCCCCCATGAGTAGTCCACCGGCCGAACCCCCCTCTGCGGCGAGGCGATCCGGTGCCGACCAACCCAGCTCCACCACCCGGTCAGCACAGGTGACGAAGTCGGTGAACGTCGTGGCCTTGAGCGCATACCGGCCCCCTTCGTACCAGGACCGCCCCATCTCCCCGCCGCCGCGCACGTGGGCGACGGCATAGACGACCCCGCGCTCGAGGAGCGAGAGGCGGGCGACCGAGAAGTAGGGGTCGCTGCTGATCTCATACGCGCCGTATGCCGTGAGGAGACACGGGTGGGTGCCCTTGGGTGCCGAATCGGCGGGCGCCACAACGGAAATGGGAATCAGCGCACCGTCGGCTGCCGTTGCCCACTCGCGCCTCTGGACGTAGGCCGACGGGTCGTAGCCGCCGCGGACCAACTGTTGCTTGAGCAGGGTGCGCACCCCGGTCCGCACGTCGAGGTCGTAGACCGATCGTGGCGTCACGAACGACTCGTAGCCGATCTGGATGGTCGTCGTGTCGGTTTCCGGGTTGTCGCCGAGACCGACGGTGTAGAGCTCCTCGTCGAACGAGGCCTGTTGCGGCGCACCGAAACCCGACGGGCTGGCCGGGTCACGCGGCAGGATCCGCAACGCCGTGAGCCCTTTGCTGCGCAGCGACAGGACGGCAAAGTCGTCGAACGCATCAGCCCCCAGGAAACGCTCACCCGGAGCCGCGGCGGCGATCGGCTGCCACTGGCGGTCGCTCGTCGCGTCGAGCGGCGCCCAAGCCAGGTCGAAGTCGCGGCTGTCGCGGTTGTGGACGACGAGCAGCCGGTCGGCCGCCGGCTCGACGTCGTACTCGACACCGTCGCGGCGCGGAGCGACGATCCGGAACGCGCCCTCGGGGTCAGCGGCGGAGAGGATCCGCACCTCGCTCGTGGTCCGAGAACCCAGCCCGAGCAGCAGCCAACGGTCGTCACGCGAAGCGCCGAGGCCGAGCCAGAACCGCTCGTCGCCCTCGCGGTGGACGAGGACGTCACCGCTCGCCGGGTCGCCGATCCGGTGGCGCCACACCTCGTGCGGCCGCCAGGCCTCGTCGAGTCGGGTGTAGAAGAGCCAGTGCCCGTCGAGGGAGAACTCCACGCCGTAGCCGATGCCGGTGATCGTGTCGTCGAGCAGGTCACCGGTCGCGATGTCGCGGACCGTGACGTCGAACCGCTCATCGCCCAGCAGGTCGATCCCGTAGGCGACCCGGGTGTGGTCGGCGGACACGGTCAGCGCGCCGACCGAGAAGAACTCGTGGCCGTCGCCGAGCGCGTTGCCGTCGAGAAGCACCTGCTCCCCCGCGATGGGGCCGGTCGCGTCCAGATCAGGCCGAATCGCCCGTTCGGTGAGTGGCGCCCGGGCGTGCACGGCATACTCACCGCCCTCGACGGTCCGCGAGTAGTACCACCACGAGCCACTTGCGGCCGGCACCGACACGTCGGTTTCCAGGACGCGCGCCTTGATCTCGCCAAAGAGCTTGCGCCGCAACGGAGCCAGCTCAGCCGTGACGGCGTCGGCATAGGCGTTCTCAGCCTGGAGGTAGGCGATCACCTCCGGGTCGTCCTTGTCGCGCAACCACTCGTAGTGGTCGACGAACCGGTCGCCGTGGTGCTCCCGGACCAGCTCCTCCCGGCGGGCGACGGGGGGAATGGGCAGCGGGTCGGCGGCCTGGCCCGGGCCCATCAGCCGGCCAGGCACCGCGGCCCGAGGAGCGCTTTGAGGTCGCCGAACAGGGCCTCGGTGACGTTGACCCGGTAGGTGCTGTCGAGGGTCATCAGCATGGAGCGGCCGGGGCGGGTGAGCCGGAGCCGGACCTCGGTCGATCCGGGGTGGGCCGAAAGGACGCCCTTGAGCGCGTTGATCCGCGGCATCGTCGCCCGGGTCTGCTCCATGACGAGGACAACCGGGCCACGCGGGCCGTCGGTCGTGTCGGGCAGGGTCATCTCGCTCGCGTACAGTGCGACCCCGTCGTCGCGTCGACTGACCCGGCCCTTGACGACGACGACAGCGTCCTGAGTGAGCAGCCCCGCGACGGTGAGGTAGGTCTTGGGGAAGAAGAACACCTCCAGGGCGCCCTCGAGGTCCTCGACCTGAGCCACGGCGTACAGGTCGCCCTTCTTGTTGCGCTTGATGGCCAGACCCGTCACCAGGCCGGCGACCGTCACCTGGGCACCGTCGGACGGGCCGTCCTCGGAGGAGACGACCGCGATCGAGTGGTCGGCGCGCTGGGTGAGAATGTGCTCGATCCCGAACAGCGGGTGGTCGGAGACGTAGAGACCGAGCATCTCCCGCTCCTGGGTGAGCAGTGTCTGCTTGTCCCACTCGGTCTGCGGCACCGGCGGGAGCCCCATGGCGGCGTCGCCCAGGTCGGCGTCGTCGTCGCCGAACCCACCGAACAGGGAGTCCTGACCGATCGCCTCCTGGCGCTTGATGGCGAGGAAGGCGTCGACGTAGTCCTCGTGGATCCGCACCAGTCCGGCCCGCGACTCCCCCAGCCCGTCGAAGGCGCCACCCTTGATGAGTGACTCGATGGTCCGCTTGTTGGCCACGACGGGCGGGCACTTGGACAGGAAGTCCTTGAACGAGGTGAACGGGCCCTTGGTCTCGCGCGCCTCGATGATCGCGCCCACCACGTGGGAGCCGACGTTGCGGATCGCCTCGAGGCCGAAGCGGATGTCGACCCCGACAGCGGCGAACCGGGCGACCGACTCGTTGACGTCGGGCAGCAGGACCTTGATACCCATCCGGCGGCACTCGCCCAGGTAG
>JBDTBX010000465.1:0-8475 GCA_039923915.1 Nostocoides sp.
GCGGCACGCCGGTCGGGACGTACTTCCTGCAGGCCTCGATCGCCGCCGAGCACGCCCGCACTCGGCGTGCCGAGGACACGAACTGGCGCCGGATCGCGACTCTGTACGACGCCTTGGCCAAAGCCGCGCCGGGACCGGTCGTCGAGGTGAACCGTGCGGTCGCCCACGGGCGGGCGTTCGGCCCCGACGCGGGGCTCGCCGTGCTGGCGGAACTGGACGCGCACGCCCTGGGCGGCTCACCGCTCCTGCCAAGTGTGCGTGGTGACCTGCTCGAACGTTCTGGGCTGCACGCCCAGGCAGGCGAGGCGTTCACCGAGGCGGCTGCCCGGACCAGTAACCGGAGCGAGCGTGCCGTGCTGAACCGGCGGGCCACGGAGAACCTGTCGCTCCGGTCGACATCTGCGTGATCAGCCCGTGGCGCCCTCGAGCCTCGGCCAACCGCGTCAGCGGAGGAGACCGGAGGTGTGCGCCAAGATGGCGGCCTGCACCCGGTCGCGCAGGTCGAGTTTCGCGAGGATCGATGCAACATGGGTCTTGGTCGTCGGCATCGACACAACCAAGGCCGCACAGATCTCGGCATCGGTGCGGCCTTCACCGAGCAGGGCCAGGACTTCTCGCTCACGCGGGCTGAGAGTGGCGATCCGTTCATCGCCACCGGCGGGTCCCCGACCCACATACGCTTCGACGACCCGTCGAAGGACGCTCGGGGCGAGAGGGAGATCTCCGGCCGCAACCCTGCGGATCCCCGCAACGAGGTCGTCCGGCTCCGAATCGGGCTCGAGCAACTGGGCAGCGGCCCCGGCTTGGATGACCATGATGCTGACCGAGTGGGAGATGACGTCATGGAGTTCGCGGGCCATGCGCCGGCGCTCTGCCAGCACCGCCTCCTCTGCGTGGCGCTCACGCTCGGCCGCGAGTTCCAGGGTGAGCCTCTTCATCGACGCAGTCTGACGCCGCGAACGCTGCAGCAGGGCACCTGCCACAGCGGGGAGACCGACCAGGACGAGTGGCGTGACCCACCGGTCCGCCCGGTCGCCCGCCGCCCCGACGGTGTGGAACTGCAGGATGTAGGACGAGGCGAGCAGCAGGACAACCATGAGGATCCGGGGCCAGCCCGCCAATCCGAGCCCCGTCGAGAAGCAGATCACCAGCACGGCCAGAAAAGCCCATAACGGCGCGCTGGCACCCGGCAGGACGGCCTACACCGAGATGCAGGTCGCCGAGATGATCGCCATGGCGAGCGGTGCCCGAGACCGGAGGGCGATCGGCGCAACCGCACCCACCGCGGCGAGCTCCGCCCAAGGGTGCGCGGCGGCGGAGCCGCGGACCGACACGAAAGTCGCCGCCACGAGCGCCGCCGCCATGGCCGCGTCCGTGACCGGCACCGGGAGCCTGCCTGCTACCCGCCGCGCCGCGCCCATCCTCCAAGGCTACGGCCGCTCGCACTGCCTGCGCCTCGTTCCCGAGGATGGGTCCGCATCATCCTGCCAGCAGCAGGTCCCATTCTCCCAGACGATGCCCCGGACCCCCGGGACTGCCTAACGTCACAAGAGTCCACCGAAGAAGGAGAAGGGCCCATGTCAATCGCCGTTGATCTCGCACCCCAACGGAGCGCGTCAGCACCGTTCCTCGGCAGGACGATGGTTCTCGCCGCTCTGGTCCTGGCGCCCGCCCTGGAGGTCATCGAGTCCGTGATCTCACCGCTGGTGGGGACATCGACGAGTGCCGACCTCGCCGCGATCGGCGCCCACCGTGACACCTTTGTCACCTCCGTCCTCGTCGGCCTCGTGGCGACGGTCCTGTACGTCCCCGCCTTCCTCGGCCTCGCAGCCGCCTGCGTGACACGCAGCCCATGGCTGGCCCGGATCGGTGGGGCCCTCGCGGTCGTGTCGATGCTGGGCTTCTGTGGCGTGCGGATGCTTCAGGCCGTGCAGTTGCAACTCGTGGACAATGGCGGCGCCAGCGAGGCCGGCGCCGCGCTCATCGACCACACCGGGACGAATCCCATCGGTCTCGCGCTGCTCATCATGTTCCTTGGCGGAACGATTGTCGGAACGCTGGCCCTGGCTGTAGCGGCCTGGCGCACCGGGCTCGCGAAGCCGGCAGTCGTCCTGCTCATCGCCTTTCCGTTCGTGGACCAGGCGATGCCAGGACACGCGGGGTCGATCGCCGCTCACGTCGTCATCCTCGTCGCGCTCACCGGGCTGGCTGCGAGTATGCACCGCCTCCAGCCGCGCTCCTGAGCCCGACTCCTCACCGCCCTATCCGCGAGCGCTACCGGGGATCAGGGCGCAACGAGGACGGCCGCCGGCTCGGCTGTCCCGTGGACGTCTGCCTGCTTGGCCGTCCGGTAGGCGAGCCAGAAGAGCAACAACGCCCAGAAGCCGTGGATGAACCCGAGAGCGGGTACGGCGTGGGCGGTCATCCCCAGCACCACTTGGAGCACGATGCCGCCGAAGAGCATCCCGGCCCATTTGGGACCCCCGGGGACCTTGGCGAGGAAGGAGATGATCAGCAGGACCAGGCCGACGAGCGGAATGAGCATCTGGCCGTTGATCCCGTGGATCATGAAGCCGCGCTCCTCGGTGAAGGAGAACGTATTCCCGTCCAGCTTGGCCTTGGTGAGGGTGTTGCCGTCCTCGATCCACTTCGAGAGGCCGAAGACCGCCCAGGCGATCGCGGCGGCCTGGACCAGGATCAGGACATCGATGGCGTAGGCCAGGTACTTGTAGGCAGCTCGCATGGTCGAAGGGTATTCGCCCCGATGGCGCGGCGCAATCACCTCGCGAGGCGCCGTCAGCGGCCAGGTGGTGGACCTGTGGTCGTGCCGAGGCGCAACGCTGTCGGCAGGGTGACGTCGGCAATGGTCTGCCCGGCGAGGACCTTGGTCACTAGCTCCCCGAGGCGCTCGCCCTTGGCCGTCGCGAACTGGTCGATGGTCGTCAACCGGTGATGCAGCCACGGCAGGTCGATCCCGTCGAAGCCGGTGACCGACAGGTCCTCCGGGACGCCCAGACCGCGGTCCTCGGCCGCCCGGATCACCCCGGCGGCCAGCAGGTCGGACTGGGCCACGATCGCGGTCGGACGTCGGTCGGCCGGGAGGTCCAGCAGGAAGCCGGCGGCCGCACGACCCTCCTCGACCCCGGACGCGAGCGCCTCGACGATCAGGGCATCTGTCCCCACCGACGACCGGAACCCGACGACCCGCTCCCGCGCATCGGCATACGTCGCCGCCCGCAGCCGCTCCTCGGACATCGGCCCTGAGGCCCGCGCGGGGGAGAGCGGCAAGGCGACCATGGCCGGCCGTTCGTGGCCGAGGGACTGCAGGTGCAACGCGGCGGCCGCCATCGAGCCGCCCTCGTCGATGAGGACCTGGGTCACTCGCGGGTCATGGGGAGCCCCGGCACCGATCATCGGTATGCCGCGCGCCGCCAGGTGGTTGACCGCCGGGTTGTCGTCGGGGCCGCAGAGGGAGAAGACGACGGCGTCCAGGGCGATGGTCGCGAGCTGGGCCACCGCGCGGTCGTGGTCGGACAGGTCCTGGGCCAGGAGCAGCATCCCGACCGGGATGGTGTCCAGTACTGCGGCCAGGCCGTCCAGGACGGTCACCGCGAACGGGTCGCGGAACACCTCCCGCAGCCGCCCCTCGACGAGGACCCCCACGACCCCCGATCGCCCGGCCCGCAGCGAGGACGCGAGGGGGTCGGGACCGGCATACCCGAGATCGGTGGCCGCGGCCCGAACACGCGCGCCGGTCGCCGCGGCGACCGGCCCCTTGCCGCTGAACACCAGAGACGCGGTCGAGGTGGACACTCCGGCCGCCCGGGCGACGTCCCGCAGGGTGGCCCGCCCCTCGGATTGACGCGGCCCGGACATGCGGACATACTAGTCGAATCGATTCGATCGAATCGATTCGGCCATCGGTACCCCACCTGAGGACGCCACAGCTCCACCGCGGGAAGCACGCCATGACCACGACCACCGCCGCCCTCTCCCCGTCCCGCCTGCGCAGCTCGCACGCCTGCGTGCTGGTCATCTTCGCGCTGGCGGGTATCGCGTTCGCCTCCTGGGCCTCGCGGATCGCCGACGCCAAGACCGAGCTGCACCTCTCGCCCGGGGCGCTCGGCGCGACCCTGCTGTTCGCGTCGGCCGGGTCCCTGCTGGCCCTGCCGTCCTCTGGACGGCTCGCCAAGAAGGTGGGCGCCGCCCAGACGATCCGGATCGGCATGACCCTGTCCCTGCTCGGCATGGGCGGGATCGGCGTCGGCGTCAATGTGGCGCACTCGCGCTGGGTCGTCGCCGGCGGGCTCTTCCTCGTCGGCATGGGCGTTGGGGTCTGGGACGTCGCGATGAACCTCGAGGGCGCCACCGTCGAGCGGCTGCTCGGCCGGACGACGATGCCGCACTACCACGCGGCCTTCAGCGGGGGCACCGTGCTGTCCGCCTTCATCGGCGCCGGGCTCTCGTGGGGAAGGGTCCCGATCCTCGTCCACCTCCTCGCGACGGCGGTCGCGGTCCTGCTCGTCGGCCAGTGGCAGCTGCGCCACTTCCTGCCGCGCGACCTCGAGGCGAACCCCACCGTCGAGGGCGAGCAGCCGGCCTCCGCCACCCCACGGCGCTCGGCCTGGCTCGAGCGCCGCACCCTGCTCATCGGGGCCGTCACGCTCGCCGCCGCCTTCACCGAGGGCACCGCCAACGACTGGCTCTCGGTCGCCTTCGTCGAGGGTCACCACGTGCCGCACTGGGCCGGTGTCCTCGCGTTCGCCACGTTCCTCACCTTCATGACCATCGGCCGGATCCTCGGGACGCGGATGCTGGATGGCTACGGCCGGGTTCCCGTCCTGCGCGCCACCTTCACCCTCGCCGTCGTCGGGGCGCTGATCGTCGTCTTCGGCCCGACGTGGCTCGCGTATGCCGGTGCCGCGGTCTGGGGGATCGGTGCCTCGCTCGGGTTCCCGGTCGGCATGAGCGCCTCCGCCGACGACCCGGTCAGGGCCGCCGCGCGGATGTCCACCGTCGCCACGATCGGGTATGCCGCGTTCATCGCCGGGCCGCCCCTCCTGGGATTCCTCGGCGACCACTTCGGGGTGCTCCGGTCGCTGCTCGTCGTCGGCGGGATGCTCGGGCTCGCCATCCTCGTCGTCCCCGCAGTTCGGGAGCCGGAGCACGCGTCCTGACGTATCCTCCCCGCATGGACGAGGGGGAGGCTCGGGCCGCGGCCCAGCGCAGGATCATCCGACGGATCGCCATCGCGGTCGGCGTCGTTGCCGCCGTCTGCGGGGTCGTCGTCCTCGGCGGCGCCATCCTGGTGGCCGTGGCGATGAGCCAGTACGGGAGCAACAAGTGAACCGGCTCGCCGGGGCGCTGCAGGTCGCCCGGGCTCTCCTCCGGCTGCCCGTCGTCGTCCTGCTTCTCACGTATGCCGCGTGCGGGCTGGCCGCGGCGGGCGACGTGTCCGTACCCGGGTTCCTCCGGGCCGCTGCCGTGGTCGTCCCGTTCGTCACCTGCTCGGCCCTGGTCAACGACCTCGGCGACGAACGGATCGACCGGATCAACCTGTCCGGCACCTCTGAGGGAGCCAATCGCCTTCTCCTGCAAGGGAAGTCGCATCGCCGCGCGATGGTCGCTCTCGCCGTCGCAGCTGGAGTGGGGGACCTCGGCGCGGCATACGGACTCGGCGGCGAGGCCCGCCGCACCGTCCTCGTCGTCGCGGCCACCGGCCTTGCCGTCATGCTCGGCTACTGCGTCCGGCCGGTCCGGCTCGCCGACCGCGGCGTCGTCGCCTCCCTCGCACTCCCGGCCTGCTACGTCGCGACGCCGTTCGTCGTCGGGCTGCTCCTCGGCCGCGGTGCCGTCCGGGCCTCCGACCTGGGCCTGCTCGCCGCGCTCTACATCGGGTTCGTCGCCCGGATCGTCCTGAAGGACCTGCGCGACGTCCGCGGTGACGCGATGTTCGGCAAACGGACCTTCATCGTCCGGCACGGACGCGCAGCCACCTGCCTGTTCAGCGCCGTCGCCTGGGTTGCCGGGTCGGGGCTGCTCATCGCGACGACGCCGCACCCGACCGGCGTCCACCGGATCCAGATCGTCGTGACCGCGATCATCGCGGTTGCCCTCCTGCGCCAGCTGGCCAGCGATCGGGGTCCCCAGCGCGACGAACGGCTGGTCAGCGCGATCGCCATCGTCGGCCGCGCCGTCCTCCTCGGCCTGCTCATCATGCTGTCGGCCGGTCCGGCCGGGGTCTCCGCGCCGGTGGCCGCCGGCCTCCTGCTCACCTGCAGCGGGCTGCTCCTCTGGCAGGCCCGGATCATCCTCGCCCACGGCCCGGCGCCCCGTCGCGCCGTGGAGAGCGCCAGCGCGGCCCTTGCGCTCACGGCGAACACGGACGGCATACGGGATTCCGGTGACGGTGCCCGACGTTAGGGTCCACGTGCAGAAGTACCCAGCAGACACCCGTGAAACCCCCCGGAGCCACCCCCGTGCAGGAGATGCGATGACCAACACCACCCCCGTCGCCGCTGGAGCCTCGTCCCAACTCGGCCTCGACGACCACATCTTCAACCGACTCCTCAAGGAGCGGATCATCTTCCTCGGCTCGGACGTCCGCGACGAGAACGCCAACGCGATTTGTGCGCAGATGCTGCTGCTGGCGGCCGAGGACCCGCACGCCGACATCTGGCTCTACATCAACAGCCCCGGTGGGTCGGTGACGGCCGGCATGGCCATCTTCGACACCATGCAGTGGGTGCCCAACGACGTCGCGACGGTCGCCATGGGCATGGCCGCCTCGATGGGCCAGTTCCTCCTCTCGGCCGGCACCAAGGGCAAGCGCTATGCGACCCCCCACGCGCGGATCCTCATGCACCAGCCGCTCGGTGGCATCGGCGGGACAGCCACCGACGTCAAGATCCAGGCCGAGCTGCTCCTCGCGATGAAGAAGCAGATGGCCGAGCTGATCGCCGACCACACCGGCCAGACCGTCGAGAAGATCAGTGAGGACTCCGACCGCGACCGGTGGTTCACGGCCCAGCAGGCCCTGGAGTACGGCTTCGTCGACCACGTCATCACCAAGGCCGTCCAGGCCGGTCCCACCGCGGCAAACCCCGTGACCGCGGACTGACCGCCCCACCCCACGACGACAAAGACGCGTAGAAGGACAGATCGACATGAACCCAGACCCCACCAGCCGCCTCATGGTGCCCGGCTCGCCGCGCACCTACCCCACCCCGAGCAGCCGCTACATCCTGCCGTCGTTCGAGGAGCGGACGTCCTATGGGATGAAGCGCCTCGACCCCTACACCAAGCTGTTCGAGGACCGGATCATCTTCCTCGGCGTGCAGGTCGACGACGCGTCGGCCGACGACGTCATCGCCCAGCTCATCGTGCTGGAGTCCCAGGACCCCGACCGCGACATCCTCATGTACATCAACTCACCCGGTGGCTCGTTCACCGCGATGACGGCGATCTACGACACGATGCAGTACATCCGGCCCGACGTGCAGACCTTCGTCATCGGTCAGGCGGCCTCGGCTGCGGCGGTGTTGCTCGGCGCCGGCGCCAAGGGCAAGCGCTTCGCCCTGCCCAACGCCCGGATCATGATCCACCAGCCAGCCGTCGAGGGCGGCGGCGGTCAGGCCAGCGACGTCGAGATCCAGGCCAACGAGATCTTCCGGATGCGCACCTGGCTCGAGGACACCATCGCCCTGCACTCCGGGCGGTCCGCCGACCAGGTCCGTCAGGACATCGAGCGCGACAAGATCCTGTCCGCCGCCCAAGCCATCGAGTACGGCCTGATCGACGAGGTGCTCGGATCCCGCAAGGCCTCGGCCGAGGCCTGACCGTTCCCTCACCCGAACGCCAGCACCGCAGCCGAGCTCGCAGCTCCGTGACCACGACGCGTCGGTATGTCGTCCGCCTGTTTCGGCGGGCGGCATACGTGCGCCTCGGGCTCGTCCTGCTCCTCAGCCTGGGCAGCCTCGTCGTCGCCGGTTCGGGCCCGTCCTGGGCGGGCGGCGAGGGGCCCACCGACAGCTCGCGAAGCGATGCCGAGAAGGCCTGGCTCGCGTCGCCGGCCTCGGTCTCCAAGTTCCAGGTGTCGACGACCGCCTGGACCCTCCTCGGCACGCCGTCGACACCAACAGCCGGCCCGACCGGCACCGACCAACCCCGCGTCGCCACCCACGAGACACCGCCGAGTCAGACGCCGCACGGCTGGGCGATCGGCCTCGCGCTGGTCACCGGCCTGTTGGCCATCGTGGCCCTCGCCCGAGGTGGCCGTCGGGGCCGTGGGGGCCCGCCCGGCGAGTGAGCGACCTCGGCACGTGACCGGCATACGGGGGGCTGTCCGCCCTGAGCGGACAAAGGCGACGCGCCCCGGACACCGGGGTTTCAATGGGTGTGTGTGACGGCGTGGGAAGGTAGCGTCGGCGTCACGGCAAGCACCCGGCACCCCTGACCGCGTGCGTGGACGATCGG
>JBDTBX010000466.1:0-16047 GCA_039923915.1 Nostocoides sp.
GCGAGGACTGCGATGACGTGTTCGTCGACCTGTCGCGCAACCGGTCGAAGCGGTTCTGCGACGCGATCTGCGGCAACCGCGAGAACGTGGCCGCCTACCGAGCCCGGCGGGTCACGGCCCGCTGAACCGGATGGCGGCCAGCACCGATCAGCCCGGCCCAGCACCGATCAGGCCGGCCCAGCACGGGTCCGTACCGACCGGCGGGTGACGGGCTGGTGGCGCGGCCGGCGCCGTCCGTCCGGTTACCCGACGGGTTACCTCGCCAAAGTTGTCGTGGCCACAGCACATCCGGTCGGGTATCCAGCGCGGTAACCCGGTGCTCCATCGGCTGGGTCCCTCGCACACCTGGAGGTCAGGCGCGGCCGTTGAACAGGCTGGTCACCGAGCCGTCCTCGAACACCTCGCGGATGGCCATGCTGAGCAGCGGCGCGATCGACAGCACCGTGAGTCCGGGGAACTCGCGCTCCGGCGCGATCGGCAGGGTGTTGGTGACCACGACCTCGAGGGCCCCACAGTTCTGCAGCCGCTCGGTCGCCGGGTCCGAGAGGATCGCGTGCGTCGCGGCGATGATGACGTCCTTGGCGCCGGCCTTGAGCAGCGCCTCGCAGGCCTTGGCGATGGTTCCGCCGGTGTCGATCATGTCATCGACGAGGACGCAGACCCGTCCGCGGACGTCACCGACGACCCGGTTGGCGACACTCTCGTTGGGCCGCTCGATGTCTCGGGTCTTGTGGATGAAGGCCAGCGGCGCCCCGCCGAGGCGGCGCGACCAGGACTCAGCAACCTTGATCCGGCCGGCGTCGGGCGAAACGACCGCCATCCGTTCGGATCCGTACGTGGCGAGGACGTGGTCGGCCAGGATCGGCTGGGCGAACAGGTGGTCGACCGGGCCGTCGAAGAAGCCCTGGATCTGGTCGGTGTGCAGGTCAACGGCCATCAACCGGTTGGCGCCGGCCACCTTGAACATGTCGGCCATCAGTCGCGCCGAGATCGGCTCGCGACCGCGGTGCTTCTTGTCCTGTCGGGCGTAGCCGTAGAACGGCAGCACCACCGTGATCCGCTTGGCGCTGGCCCGTTTGAGCGCGTCGATCATGATGAGGTGCTCCATGATGCACTCGTTGATCGGCGCAGTGTGGCTCTGGATGACGAAGGCGTCCGACCCGCGCACCGACTCCTCGAAGCGCACGTAGATCTCGCCGTTGGCGAAGTCGTAGGCGCTCGTCGGCACGATCTCGGTGCCGAGCTGGGACGCCACCGCCTGTGCCAGATCGGGGTGCGCACGCCCGGAGAAGACCATGAGGTGCTTCTTGTTGCTCTTGCGGATCGACGCCGATGGCGGCCGCTCGTCCTTGCTCACGCGTCGCCCCCGCTCGCTGCCTCTTCGGTAGCCTGCGCGCTCGCCTCTGCTGCAGCGGCTGCGGCAGCCGCGGTCTTCGTGCCGGCCCGGGCTCGCGCCACCCAGCCGTCGACATTGCGCTGCTTGCCCCGGGCCACCGCGATCTGCCCGGGTCGAACGTCGCGGTCCAGCGCGGATCCGGCGCCGACGTAGGCACCATCGGCAATGGTGACCGGCGAGATGATGACGCTGTTGGAGCCGACGAAGCTGTGTTTGCCGACGGACGAGTGGTGCTTGTTGACGCCGTCGTAGTTGGCAAAGATCGTGCCGGCGCCGATGTTGGCGCCCTCACCGATGGTGACGTCACCGGCATACGAGAGATGCGGGACCTTCGCACCGTCGCCGATCTGCGCGTTCTTGGTCTCGACGAAGCCGCCGATCTTGCCCTTGCGGCCAAGGACCGTCCCGGGACGCAGGTAGGAGAACGGGCCGACCGTGGCCTCCTCGCCGATGACGGCGAGGTCGGCCTCAGCGCGCCTGACCTCGGCGCGGTCGCCGACCTCGGTGTCGGTGAGGGTCACCTCGGGGCCGATCACGGCACCGGAGCCGATCGTCGTGGCCCCGAGCAGCTGGGTCCCCGGACGGATCGTCGTGTCCTGGCCGATGGTCACGTCGCTGTCGATCCATGTGGTGGTCGGGTCGACGATCGTCACGCCGGCGCGCATCCACGTCTCGCAGAGCCGGCGGTTGAGTTCCTTGCCGAGTGCGGCGAGCTGGACGCGGTCGTTGACACCCTCGGTCTGCCAGAGGTCGTCCACGACGTGGGCGCGGACGGCTCCGCCAGCGGAGCGGGCGATGGCCAGCACGTCGGTGAGGTACTTCTCGCCCTGCGCGTTGTCGGTGCCGACCTCGGCGAGGGCGGCCCGGAGGGTCGCCGCGTCGAAGGCGTAGATCCCCGAGTTGATCTCGGTGATCGCCCGCTGCTCGTCGGTCGCGTCCTTCTGCTCGACGATGCCGGCGACAGCGCCGTTGTCGTCACGGAGGATCCGGCCATAGCCGGTGGGATCTGGGACGTGGGCGGTCACGACCGTCGCGGCGGCCGAGCCCAGGGTGTGCGCCGCGATGAGCGCCACGAGCGTCTCGCCGGCGAGGAGGGGAACGTCGCCATAGGTGACCAGGACGGTGCCGTCGAGGTCGGCCGGCAGCATGTCGAGGGCGCACTCGGTGGCGCGACCGGTGCCCTTGACGTCGTCCTGGTCGGCGATCACCGCGCTGGAGTCCAAGGCGCTGACGTGGGCCGCGACCAGGGCCCGCTCGTGCCGGACAACGACCACGAGGTGCTCCGGCTCGGTGGCCCGAGCGGCGATGATGGCGTGCCCCACCAGACTGCGGCCCCCGATCCGGTGCAGGACCTTGGGGGTCGAGGACTTCATCCGGGTGCCTTCGCCGGCGGCCAGAATGATGACGGCCGCAGGTCTGGTGGGGTTCACGCACGCGCTCCCGAGAAGATGGGGGTCGGTCGGTCCCGGCCATGTTACTGCCGCGGGATCGGGCCCCTCTCCCCTCATGGGGTGCTCAACGCGCGCCACTGCTTGCGGCGAACGGGCTCCCCGGGTAGGAATCGAACCTACGTCGCTAGTCCTGATTCAAAGTCAGGCGGGCCCTGCCAGCAGACCAACCGGGGAACGTGCCCGCGCAAGGCACCGGCCAAGGGTAGTCGAGTCCGAACCCCGCTCGGGAGTCCGGCGCCGGGGCAGCGATCCGGTATGCCGCGCTCCGCACCTTGACATGATGGCCGGGTGACCCAACCCCGCGCCCCCGAGACCGGCAAGAAGCCGAGTGTCCCCTTGCGCTCGCGAATGACCGGCAAGCAGCGGCGCGAGCAGCTCATCGAGGTCGGCCGGAAACTGTTTGCTGACAAAGGTTTTGAGGGCACGAGCGTCGAGGAGATCGCCGCCGCGGCCGGGGTGTCCAAGCCTGTCGTCTACGAGCACTTCGGCGGCAAGGAGGGCCTGTATGCCGTCGTCGTGGACCGCGAGATCGCCGCGCTCCTCGGCTCGATCACCGTGGCGCTGACCGCGCCGGGCTCCAGCCGGCAACTCCTCGAGCGGGCCGCGCTCGCCCTGCTCGACTATGTCGAGGGTTCGGCCGACGGCTTCCGGATCCTCGTCCGCGACTCGCCACCGGGGCAGACGACCGGCTCGTTCGCGAGCCTCATGTCCGACGTGGCCAGCCAAGTCGAGTACATCCTGGCTGACATGTTCAAACGGCAGCGGCTGGACGCCAAGACGGCGCCCCTCTACGCCCAGATGCTCGTCGGCATGGTCGCCCTCACCGGCCAGTGGTGGCTCGACCAACGCCGGCTCAAGAAGGCCGACGTCGCGGCACACCTCGTCAACCTGGCGTGGAACGGCCTGTCCCACCTCGAGGGCAAACCGACCCTGTCGATGCCGATCAGCTGACCTGGCGGACCTCGACCGAGGTCGCTGTCCGGTGACCGACGGCGAAGACCCGTCGGAAGGGGAGGATGACCCCGACCGGGGTCCGCGGGTACGCGGCGAGCAGGGACGCGGCATATGGCTCGAGGAAGGCAGCCCGCTCGGCTGGCTCCGTGAGCAGGTCGAGAACGGGGCGCAGGCCGGTGCCGGAGACCCACTCCAGGACCGGGTTCTCCTGCTCGCCGGCCGGGTCGAGGATCTGCTCGTAGGTCGTCTCCCAGGCATCGACCTCGCAGCCGGCTCGGGCGAGGAACTGGAGGTAGGTGGCGGGTTCGGCGGACCCCGCGCGCTTGAGGGCGGCCTCGAGCTCCCCCGATCGCGCGTGCAGCTCGGCGACGTCGCGCATCAGGCGGTGCGAAGGTGCCCGGAAGTTGCCCGGCACCTGGAGCGCGAACCAGCCGTCGACGGCCAGGCCCGCGACCCACGCGTCGAGGAGGGGCAGGTGCCCCGGGACCCACTGGAGCGCGGCGTTGCTCACGATCACGTCCGGTGCGGCGCCGAGCGAGGGGAGGTCCCAGGTGGCGATGTCGGCCTCGACCCACTCGACCCGACCCTCGGAGTCGAGGTCACGCGCGGCCGCCAGCATCGACGCAGAGTTGTCGACGCCAACGATTCGGGCGTCCGGCCAGCGCTCGGCCAGGGCCACGGTCAGCGGGCCGTTGCCACAGCCGAGGTCGACGACGAGTCGCGGCGCGGAGGCGCCGACTCGGCCGAGCAGTTCGAAGAACGGCCGGTTCCGGTGGTCGGCGAAACGGGCGTACTGGGTGGGGTCCCACGAAGTCATGTCCTCACTCCTCGGGTGTCGATCTCTTGACAGCAAGATTCCTCACTTGCTGTCTTGATATCAAGAAACTTGACGGCGGGAGTAACTTGGGGTCATGTCGAACGATCGTGCCACCCCCGAGGGCACCCCGGACGACGTCGACCGGATCGTGTCGGCCTGGCGCCGCGAGCGCCCCGACCTGGACGTCGCCCCACTCGAGATCCTGTCCCGCGTGTCCCGCCTGGCCCGTCGTCTCGACCTGGCCCGTGGTGCTGCCTTCGCCCAGCGCGGTCTGGAGACGTGGGAGTTCGACGTGCTGTCGGCGCTGCGCCGGACCGGTCGACCCTACGAGCTCTCCCCGGGGCAGCTCGTCCTGGAGACCCTCGTCACGAGCGGCACCATGACCAACCGGGTCGACCGGCTCACCCAGCGCGGCCTCGTCGAGCGCAATCCGTCCCTCACCGACCGGCGCGGCGTTGTCGTCCGGCTCACCCCCGCCGGACTCGTCACCGTCGACGCCGCTCTTGCCGACCTGCTCGCCCGCGAGCGCGAGCTGCTCGCGCAACTCGCGACGGACGAGCAACTGGCCCTTGCCGGTCACCTCCGGCGGCTGCTCCACCCCTTCGAGGGCTGACCGGCTCTTCCGTATGCCGTCGACGCGAACGGTCAGCCGACGATCTCGGCGGCTTCGAGCCACGCGAGCTCGAAGGACTCGCGCTCGTCGACGATCTGGCGCAGCTGACTGTTGAGCTCCAGGACCGTGGCATGGTCGGTCGCGGCCTCGGCCATCGCCGTGTGGATCTTGTCCTCGCGCGCACCGAGCCGGGCCAACTGCTTCTCGACCCGGCTCATCAGCTTGCGCGCCTCGCGGACGTCGACGGCGGACGGGCCGGTCGTGCTGTCGGCCGGTGGACGACTGCGTGGAGGGACAGCGCCGGAGAGGGACGAGACCGGAGCAAGCGCGGCTGCCGTGGCACGGAGCTGGAGGTACTGCTCGACGCCACCCGGCATCTCGCGGATCTGGCCGTCACCAAGCAGCGCGACCTGCGTGTCGGCGATCCGCTCGAGCAGGTATCGGTCGTGGGAGACGACGAGCAGGGTCCCGGCCCACCCATCCAGGACGTCCTCCAGCGAGGTGAGCGTCTCGATGTCGAGGTCGTTGGTCGGCTCATCGAGGAGCAGCACGTTGGGCTCACCCATGAGCAGGCGCAGCAGCTGCAGCCTCCGTCGCTCGCCACCGGAGAGGTCACCGACCCGGGTCTGCTGCCGCGGCCCGGTGAAGCCGAGCCGTTGTGCCAGCTGCGAGGCCGACACCTCCTTGCCGCCGAGCATGGTGAACGACTTGATCTCCTCGATCGCCTCGATCACCCGTCGCTCGGCGAGGGCATCGAGCTCGCGGACCTCCTGGGTGAGATGACCGATGCGGACGGTCACCCCCTCCCTGCGCTTCCCGGACGACAGCGCGATCTCGCCGGCGATCGCGCCCAGCAGCGTCGACTTGCCGGCCCCGTTGACCCCGACGATCCCGACCCGTTGCCCGGGCGCGAGGTGCCAGGTCACCGTGTCGAGCAGTCGGCGGTCCCCGAGGTCGACCGAGGCGTCGAGCAGGTCGACGACGTCCTTGCCCAGCCGGGTCGTCGCGAACCGGACGAGCTCGACGTCGTCACGCGCGGGCGGCTCGTTCTCGATGAGCGCGTTGGCGGCGTCGATCCGGAAGCGCGGCTTGGTCGACCGAGCCGGCGGGCCGCGTCGCAGCCAGGCGAGTTCCTTGCGCAGCAGGTTGGTCCGCCGCTCCTCCTGCACGACCGCCACCCGCGAGCGCTCGGTCTTGGCCAGCACGTAGGCCGCATACCCACCGTCGAACGCGTTGACCGCCCCGTCTACGACCTCCCAGGTCGTGGTCGCGATGGCGTCGAGGAACCAGCGGTCGTGGGTCACGGCGACGAGAGCGTTGTCGGGCCGTGAGCGCCGATTGACGAGGTGTCCGGCCAGCCAGGCGACGGCCTCGACATCGAGGTGGTTCGTCGGTTCGTCCAGCAGGAGCACGTCGGGATCGGCGACGAGCAGCGCGGCGAGCGCGAGCCGTCGCCGTTCTCCACCGGACAACGGCCCGACGAGCGCTTCCAGCCCACCGACCAGCGGAGCATCGACCCCGCCGAGGAGCCCCGTGAGGATCTCCCGGATCCGCGCGTCACCGGCATACACGTGCTCCGGTATGCCGGGCACGACGCTCTCCCGGACCGTCGCCGAGGCGTCGAGCGCGTCGGCCTGGCCAAGCAGACCGATCGACGTTCCGCCCGTCGTGCCACCGGCGCGGGTCACCCGGCCCGTGTCGGCCGTCCGGGAACCGGAGAGGACCGACAGGAGGGTCGTCTTGCCGCCGCCGTTGCGGCCGACGACGCCGATCCGGTCGCCGCCGCCGAGCCCGAGGGAGACGGCGTCGAGGACCTGGGCCGTGCCGAGAGCGACCGATGCGCGCTCGACGGAGACGAGATTGGCCACGAGCGGTCAGCTGCTCCGGCTGCCCGGCAGGACGTGGGCGCCGTGGACCGGCCCCGAGGCCCGGCGCACATCGGGGCACAGACCCGAGGCGGTCAGGGAGACGGCGAGGTCGATGCCGGACTCCTTGTCCTCGACGAGGAAGGCGATCGTCGGACCCGAGCCGGAGACGATGCCGCCGAGAGCGCCGAGGCCGAGCCCCTCGGAGAGGACCTCGGCGAGGTCGGAGCGGAGCGCGAACGCCGCCTCCTGGAGGTCGTTCTCGAGCACGGCGGCGAGGGCGTGCGGGTCGCCGGAGCGCAGGGCGGCCATCGTCGCGGGTTTCGCTGCCGGCATCGCGACCGGTGCCTCGCCGCGCAGCCGGTCGCATTCGGCATACACCTGGGGGGTCGAGAGGCCGACGTCGCTCAGCGCGAAGACCCAGTGGAAGGTGCCGTGGGCCAGGACCGGCGCGAGCAGCTCACCCCGCCCGGAACCCACGGCCGTCCCGCCGGCGATGAGGAACGGGACGTCGCTACCGAGCTCAGCGGCGATCTCCTCGAGCTCCTCCTTGTGCAGACCGAGGTTCCACAGGGCATCACAGGCGACGAGCGCACCGGCTGCGTCGGCCGAGCCCCCAGCCATACCTCCGGAGACCGGGATCTGCTTGTGGATCCGGATCGCGACCGGACCGGCATCCAGCGCGTCGCGCCCGAGCAGCCGGGCTGCACGCAGCGCCAGGTTGGTGTCGTCGGACGGCACTCGGTCGGCGAACGGACCAGTCATCGTCACCGACCACGCGTCGGCTGGCTCGACGGTGATCTCGTCGTGGATCCCCACCGCCTGGTAGACCGTCGCGAGGGGGTGGAAGCCGTCGGCACGCCGCGGACCCACGAGGAGCTCGAGGTTCACCTTGGCCGGCACGCGGACGGTGACCGGTGCAGGCTCGGTCCAGGCCGACGTCATGCCAGAACCCTATCCAGCGCGCGCAGCCGCGATCGCCGCGAAGGCCGCCACGTCCAACTGCTCACCGCGGGTCGAGGGCTCGACCCCCGCAGCACGCAGGAGATCCTCGGCGCGGCCCGCCGAACCAGCCCAGCCGGCGAGGGCGGCGCGGAGCGTCTTGCGCCGTTGGGCGAAGGCGGCGTCGATGCAGGCGAAGACCTCCTCACGGGTGGCCGACGTCCGCGGCGGGTCGCGACGGACGAGCGAGACCAGGCCTGAGTCGACGTTCGGGACCGGCCAGAAGACCGATCGGGGGACGGTCCCCGCGAGGCTCACCGCGGCATACCAGGCCGCCTTGACGCTCGGGACGCCATACGTGCGCGACCCGGGCCGCGCGGCCAGCCGCTCGGCGACCTCCAGCTGCACCATGACGAGCACCCGCTCGATCGTCGCGAAGTGCTCGAGCAGGTGCAGAACCACAGGAACCGAGACGTTGTAGGGCAGGTTCGCGACGACCGCGGTCGGGGGCGGTCCGGGCAGCTCGGTGACCCGGAGCGCGTCGGCAGCGACGACGGACAGGGCGCCGGTATGCAGCGGGGCCAGGTCCGCGACCGTCTCCGGCAGGGCGGCGGCGAGGGTGGGGTCGATCTCGATCGCCGTGACGTGGCCGACGGCTGGCAGCAGGGCCAGGGTCAGGGAGCCCAGGCCGGGGCCTACCTCGACGACGGTGTCGTCCGGGCCGACCCCGGCAATCCGGACGATGCGCCGCACGGTGTTGGCGTCGACGACGAAGTTCTGGCCCCACTGCTTGGTCGGGCGGATGCCGAGCCGGGCGGCAAGCTCGCGGACGTGGCTCGCGCCCAGCAACGCACTGGGCTCGGCGGGCTCCACCATGTCGGGGAGCCTACCGAGCCGAGTGCTTGAAGCGGTGACGATGGTCAGGCTGCGTGCGCGCACCCCCAGGGGCCGAGGCCGGCCCGGGCGTAGGAGCGGGTCGCGACCGTGATCTGCTCGGCGCGCGAGGCGAGGTCGGCACGCGGCGCGAAGTCCGCGCCACCGTTGGCCAGCCAGGAGCCGGAGTCGAACTGCAGGCCGCCGTAGTATCCGTTGCCCGTGTTGATCGACCAGTTGCCGCCTGATTCGCACTTGGCGATCCGGTCCCACATCGCCGCGTTCGCGAGGTTGATGCCGGCTCCGGAGGTGTTCCCGGCCGAGCGAGTCGGCGTGGCGGGAGCCGCCGGTCGCGAGGCGGTGCCGACGAGGACGACGGCCGCACTCGGGGTGGAGATCACCGTGGAGGCGGTCTCCGTGCGGCTCTCGAGCACACCGTCGACCCACACCTCGGCGAACGTCGTCCGGGTCTGACCGGCGACGCCGGCCTTCTCGGTCCGGGTCTGGCCCTCGTAGAGCGTGGAGGTGGTCTTGCGGGTCGTCGGGTAGGCAACCGCGGCGAGGGAGGTGACGTTCTTGGTGGTCACCCGCTGGATGGCGATCTTCATGCCCGGCGCGAGGGTCGTGTTGACGCCCGGCGTGACCCGGTCCTCACCGCCGACGTCGATTCCCTGCACGGTCAGCAGCTCAATGACCGAGCCCGCCGTCGTCGTGACCGTGCTCGACTTCTTGTCGGCCGTGGTCGTGACCCGCTTGGGGTGGTTGATGCTCATGACCAGCCCGGCGCGGCCGAGGGTCTGGGAGCGGGAGGCCGACAGAACAGCGCCGTCGACGTTGCGGAGCCCGATCTGCTGGAGCGCGGTCGACACGGTCGTCGCGGTCGTCCAGTAGGTCTGGGTCTTGCCGTCCACCGTGACGGTCAGCTGGCGGCCGTAGCGGACGACGATCTTCTGGCCGTCGGTCACAGCGGTGTCGATGCCGGGGGCAACGACGTCGTGCGCGCCGATCGTGATGTCCTTCTTGGCGAGGACGTCGCCGACGGTGCCGGCGAAGACGTGGGCGGACGAGGTCTTGCCGTCGATCGACAGGGTCACGTTCTTGTCGTACTGCGAGACGCCGACGGCGCCGGCAACGACGGTGAGGACCGCGGCGCCCTGGGCGATGCGGCGGATGGGGCGTGAAAGCACTGTGCTCCGATGTTCGTACTCTCCGGGGAGAAGCACTCGGAGGCGGCGGGCGCGAGGGCACCGACGCTGGTGCCTTCACGGAAGAGGGAGCGAAAGACGTCCTGTCGGCGTCCGTCGCCCCCTGCACATTCCCGTCGCCCGAGCGGTTCTGGCCCGGCCAACCCGTCAACCATGCCCGACCTCGACGGCGAAGGTCAAGTTTCGGTAACGGCCCGGCGCACCCCAGTGACGGCGCCGATGCCTCACGCGTCACAGCCGCCCCAACCGCTCACCAGGGCCCGTAGAGCCGCTCCGCGTTGTCGGACAGGGCCTGACACAAGGTGGGTATCGCGACCCCGAGGACGCCGGCCATCACGCGCACCGTGAGCGGGATGAGGTAGGGCGCGTTGGTCGCCCCGCGCCACGGCGCCGGGGTGAGGTAAGGGGCATCGGTCTCGACGAGGATGTGCTCGAGCGGCACGACCGAGAGGGCACTACGCAGGCTCTGGGTGTTCTTGAAGGTCACCGTGCCGGCGAACGAGAGCAGGTAGCCGCGGTCGACGCACTCCCGTGCCATCCGCACGTCACCGGAGAAGCAGTGCAGCACCGTCTTGTCCGGGGCGCCCTCCTCGCCCAGGATGCGCAGGACGTCGTCATGGGAGTCGCGGTCGTGGATCTGCAACGCCTTGCCCGTCCGCTTGGCCAAGGCGATGTGCCAACGGAACGAATCCTGTTGCGCGGAAACGCCTTCCGGCCCTGTGCGGAAGTAGTCCAGGCCAGTCTCGCCGATGACCCGGACCCGCGGGTGGGCGGCGAGCTGCTCGATCTCGTCGTATGCCGCAGCGAGACCGCCGCTGGCGGCAAGGCGCGGCGCCTCGTTGGGGTGCAGGGCGACGCCGCCGAGCAGGCCCGCGTGCCGGTCGACCTGGGCGACGGTGAACCGCGCTCCGGGCAGGTCGCAGCCGATCTGCATGACCCGGTCGACGCCGACCGAGGCGGCCTGGGCGAGGGCTACGGCCACCTCTGTTGCCGGGTCGCCGTCACGTGTGATGTCCAGGTGCGTGTGGTTGTCGGCGACCGCGATGGGTAGCGGATCGGGCGGGGCCGGCACGCGGCGGCGGGAGTCGCCGTCGTCGCGCCCGGCAGCCTCCGGCATCAGCTCACCGCCGCCTCGCCGAGCTCGTCGGCGATGATCGACTCGTCGAGCTTGGTGAACACCGGTGTGGGCTTGGCCACACTGGCTCCCACGGCGACCGGACGGCGCTCCCAGCGGGGGGTCGCGGAGTAGTCGCCGGCGATGATGGGGTAGCCCGTGCCGTTGTCGAGATCGGTCGCGTCCACGACGGCCGGCATGGGGACGAAGGTCCCCTCACCGCCGAGGACGAGGTGGACGCGGTTGGCTGCGTGCGGGAGGAACGGGGCCAGGATCGTGTTGAGGTCGCTCACGCACTGGACGAGCGTGTGCAGCACCGTCGCCAGTCGCTCCTGCTGGTCCTTGCCCTTGAGCTTGAACGGCTCGGTCCGTGAGACGTAGGCGTTGACCTCGCCGACCGCCTTCATCGCCTCGGCGGTACCCGCGCGGAGCCGCTGGCGAGCGATGAGGGCACCCACCGTGTCGAACGCGGTACGCACGGTGGCGAGCACCTCCTCGTCAACCGGCTCCAGCGGACCGGGCGCGGGGATCGCGCCGAAGTTCTTGTGGACCATCGTCGCCGTGCGGTTGACCAGGTTGCCCCAGCCAGCGACCAGCTCGGAGTTGTTGCGCTGGACGAACTCGCGCCAGGTGAACGCCGAGTCGTTGCTCTCCGGCCCGGCGGCACAGATGAAATACCGCAACGGGTCGGGCCCATAGGTGTCGAGCACGTGCCGGACATGGATGACGTGCCCGCGACTGGAGGAGAACTGTGTGTCGCCGAAGGTGAGGAACTCGCTGGAGACGACCTCGGTCGGCAGGTTCAGCACGCCGTAGACCCCCGGCTCACCGCCCTTGGCCCCCAGACCGGCATACGCGATCAGCTCGGCCGGCCAGATCTGGGAGTGGAAGGTGATGTTGTCCTTACCCATGAAGTAGTAGGACAGGGCTTCCGGGTCGTTCCACCACTCGCGCCAGCGCTCGTCCTCGCCCCGACGGCGGGCCCACTCGATCGAGGCCGAGAGGTAGCCGATCACGGCGTCGAACCAGACGTAGAACCGCTTGTTGGGGTTGTCGACCCAGCCCTCGATCGGCACCGGGATGCCCCAGTCGAGATCGCGGGTCATCGCCCGGGGGCGGAGGTCGTCGAGCAGGTTGAGGCTGAACTTGATCACGTTGGGGCGCCAGGTTTCGGTCGCGTCGCGACCCTCGAGGTAGGTCCGCAGCGCCTCGGAAAGTGACGGCAGGTCGAGGAAGAAGTGCTGGGTCTCGCGCCATTCCGGGATCTCGCCGTTGACCTTGGACCGGGGGTTGATCAGCTCGGTCGGGTCGAGCTGGTTGCCGCAGTTGTCACACTGGTCGCCGCGCGCCTGGCCAAACCCGCAGATCGGACAGGTGCCCTCGATGAATCGGTCGGGCAGGGTGCGCCCGGTCGACGGGGAGATGGCCCCGCGGGTCGTCTGCTCGACCATGTAGCCGTTCTTCCAGCACTGGGTGAACAGCTCCTGGGCCACGGCGTAGTGGTTGCCGGTCGTCGTCCGGGTGAACAGGTCGTAGGCGCAGCCGAGGTCGGCGAGCTCGTGGGCGATGATCGCGTGGTTGCGGTCGACGAACGCGCGCGGCGTCACGCCCTCGGCGTCGGCCTGGACGAGGATCGGCGTGCCGTGCTCGTCGGAACCGCTCACCATGAGCACGTCATGGCCGGCCATCCGCATGTAGCGGCTGAACACGTCGGAGGGAACGCCGAACCCGGCCACGTGGCCGATGTGGCGCGGGCCGTTGGCGTACGGCCAGGCGACGGCGGACAGCACCTTGCTCATGGCGGCAATCCTAGGGGGACACCACCAGCTGCTTCCCGGGGTTTTCAGGCGCGGAACTGGTCGAGCAACCCCGGCGTCGCGGCGCCGGCGAACGCGACAGCGACCGCGTCCTCCATGTCGTATGCCGCGTAGGCGCCTCGCCCCGCCGCGGTCGTCGCGACGAGGGAGACGAGGCCGGCCCGGCGCTGGAAGAACGAGGAGTCAAGGTTCCAGCCGATGATCCCGTCCCGCTCGATGACGTCCCGACGTCGCGAGAGCGACCCGGAGCGGACGACGACGTAGCGGCCGGTGAGCGCGTGGCCGAGCCCGGCATACCGATCCCTGGCCAGCGGCACCACCGAGGCGATGGCAACCACGACGACCGCGAACAGCCAGGCGGGCCAGTCGAACCGGAGAACCAGCACGACGATGACGACCGTGAGGATCCCGGTCGGGACCAGGGCCCGGGTCCACCGGCGGCGCCGAGCGGCCGGACCGTGCGGGACGAGGTCGGTCGTGATCGGGTCGGGCTCGTCCAGGACATCGCGCGCGACCCGGTCGACGACGTCGGCCGGAGCCGGTGGCACGAGGGTCGAGCTGGACCGGTCCTTCTTGTTGAGCCCGGTGACGATGACCGTGAGCCGGGCGCCGCCGGCGAGGCGCAGCCCGAGCGGCTCGCCGAGCTCGACGCCGCGGATCCGGTCGTCGTCGATGCTCGTCTCGCGGGTTGTCAGCAGGCCCCGGCGTAGGTGGTAGGAGTGCCCGAGCGCGTTGTGCGAGACGGTGAGGCCCCAGTTGGTGAGCAGGTAGCCGAGGATGGCCAGGACCGACACCAGGACGAGGCCAGCGGCCACCCCGAGGCCGGCGAGCAGCGGCCACGGCACCGAGACCGACTGGGCCCGGTCGGCAATCGAACCCCACAGGTTGTTGCCGGCCTGGTTGATCCCGTTGGCGAGGAAGCCGAGGGCGGCGGCGGAGGAGATGACGCCGGACATGGTGAGCGGGGCGTAGCGCACCCATCCCGGGTCGAGCCGGACGATGACCCGGTCCGCGCCCACCGGCCCGGGGACGACGGGGCCCGGCCCGTTCGATGTGAGCTCGCCGGCACCTGCGGGCGCGATCACATCGACTCCGGCCGCGGCGGCGACAGCGGGCTGGGCGTGCGACGAGCCGCGGTGGAGGAGTTCGGCCCGAAGTGCCCGGGCGGCCTCCGTCCCGAGGCTGTCCAGCTGGAGCCGCTCGTCGCGATCCCTGGCGACCGTGCCGGTGCCGATCACCACCTTGGAAAGTCCGAGCACCCGGTGGATGGGCGAGGAGGTGAGGTCGACGGTGCGGACCCGGTCCACCCTGGCCGACAGGGTGTGCCGGTTGACGAAGCCCTTGCGCACCTGGACCTGCTCGGGCGTGATCCGGTAGGTCGTCGTGAGGTAGCGAAGTACCCCGAGGGCGGCGACGACGACAAGGGCTCCGTAGTGCCACCATCGGCTGCCGTCGTCCGGGCCGCTCGACCGGCCGAAGATGAAGATCGCGGCGATTGCCGGCAGGAACCGGATCAGTTCGGTGACGGGGTAGACGAGCAGCATCCTGTGGTCCAGGCGGCGCCACCCGTCGCCCGGCGCGGGGTCCAGCACCGGGGCCGGAACCGGGCCCGGCGCGGGCGCGGCGCTCACATCACGCCGTTCACGTCGCGTCGCTCGTCTCGCGCTCGGTGCGGCTCGTGACGTCGTCGACGATCCGGGCCGCCAGCGCCGCGTCGAGCCCCTCGATCTTCAGGGCCCCGGCCGAGGACGCCGTCGTGACGGTCACCGTCGACAGCCGGAAGATCTGGGAGACCGGCCCGCGGTGGACATCGACGGTCTGGACGCGGGACAACGGAGCGATCCGGCGTTCCACGTTGAACCAGCCGCGCTGGGTGTAGACCGCGGTGTCGGTGATCTCCCAGCGGTGCACCCGGTAGCGCCAGCGCGGCATGCCCACGAGGTAACCCAACAGGGCGACGCAGAAGGGCACGAACCACCACAGGCTGAAGCCGAACCAGTGCCACGGCCCGGAGACCAACAACGCGACACCGACCGCGATCACGACCTCGACCACACCCTCGATCGTCCACAACCAACGGGCTCGCGGGCTGACCCGTTGGGTCGGCTCGCGCAGACGTGCCGGCACCACCCCCGCAGGATCCTCACTCACGCCTTCGAGGGTAGTAGACATGTGCTGACACCAAAGGAGGTACCATGCTCGTTGCCCTCAGCGGGATGGGACTGTCGGCCGCAGCCGGCCTGAACGCCTACATTCCCTTCCTCATCGTCGGCGTGCTCGCCCGCTTCACCGACGTCATCACCCTGCCGTCGTCGTTCCACTGGATCCAGAGCTGGTGGGCGCTCGGGATCGGCCTGGTGCTGCTCCTGGCCGAGATGATCCTGGACAAGATCCCGGCAGTCGACACGGTCAACGACGCGGTCCAGACGTTCATCCGACCCAGCATGGGCGGTCTCATGGGCGCCGCGACCTCCTCGGCCGGCGCCCTCGACCACTCCCAGTGGATGGCTCAGCACCAGTGGGTGGGGATCGGCCTGGGCGTCATCGTGTCCGGGCTCGTCCACACCGGGAAGACGGCCGCCCGACCCGTCATCAACGCCGGCACGCTGGGGTTGGGCGCACCGATCGTGTCGACGGCGGAGGACGGCACCTCCATCGGGCTGAGCCTGGTCGCCGTGTTCATACCGGTGCTCGTCATTCTCGCGCTGCTGATCCTCGCGGGGGTCTTCGTCTGGGTCGTCGTGCAGTTCCGGAGGTGGCGCCGCCGACGGGCCGGCGCCCCTCGAGCGGCCGCCGCCACCTGATCTCGGCAGCGTCATGGAGTTCACGCTTCAGGAAGCGGCCACTGCCCGACCGAGCTCCACGTCACGTGCGAGGTCCGTTCGTGGGTCCGTATGCCGCGAGCGGCATACGGTGGAGACGTGACGGCGATCGGCGAGACCCCCGCCCCCCTCCCCCGTCGCGCTTGGGTGGCCGAGTCCTTCCTGGTCCTCGGCGTCT
>JBDTBX010000467.1:0-10312 GCA_039923915.1 Nostocoides sp.
GTGCCGGGCACGGAGTCGAACGTGGGCGCATCGGCAGCATTGGCCACGACGTGGAGCGCCCCTCCCCGGGTGATCCGGTCGGTGAGGTCCGCGGGTCCCGCCGCGGTCGTTGTCGGCATGATCACGGCGCCGAGCTTCATCACCGCGAGCATGACGTCCCAGAGCTCGACCTGGTTGTTGAGCATGATGATGACCGGGTCGCCGCGACGGATCCCTTGCTCTGCAAGCCATTTCGCCACCCGGTCGGAGCGTGCGGCCATGGCGTCGAAGGAGACCGACTCGCTCGTCCCGTCCTCCTCGACGACGACGAGGGCCAGCCCGTCGTTGCCTCGGGCGACGGCGTCGAACCAGTCCACGGCCCAGTTGAACCGGTGCCCGAGGTCCGGCCAGTGGAACGAGCCGACCGCGTCCTCGGGCCGGCCACGCAGAGCCAGCAGGGAGTCTCTCGCGGCTCGGTAGGTGGAGGTGACAGCAGCGTCGCTCATGCCACCTACTGTGCCACCGCCGCCTGCACGTCGGGGGAGAGGCGCCGCGCGGCATACGTCGTCGACGGCTTGGGCCGGGCCAGGCCACAGGACAACGGCATCGGCGGCTGGACGGCCGCGGTCACGGCATACGCGATCTCGCCGACCGGAGTGGTGAGCACGATCTCCCACTGGCCCTGGCCGCGCGCCGTCACCCGGGCGGGCGTGATGTCCCGTATGCCGGTCGGCCCGGCCTCCCGGTGCGCGGCCGCGAGGGCGGCCTGGACAGGAGCAGGCTCGGCGCTCTCGCCGCGGAGCAGGTCGCCGCGGACCCGGTCGGCGAGGTGGTCGCGGACGACGCGGACGGCCTGGCCGGCGGGCACGCGACCGTAGACGACGCCGTCGGGCAGCACGGCGAACGTCGGGGCGAACCGGTGTCCGCCGAGGTGGGAGCACTCCCACGTGGCGTCCGCCCAGATCCGGGAGAGGGCGCGCGCCATCGGCCGACCGTCGATCGCGCAGCACTGGTCGCGGGTTCCGTGGGTGCAGACGAGCAGGGCCAGCTCGGCCGGTTCCCGCGCGGCGTCGAGCATGGGGCCGAGCGCCTCGGCGGCGAGGGCCAGGTCCTCGGGGCGTCCCCAGGACCCGACGACCTGAACCCGGTCGATCGTGTCGACGGCCCACCAGCGGAACGATCTGGACTCGTCTCGGGCGCCGCTTCGCCCCGGTCGGCGCACGAGCAAGATGGTTGCCCCGTGGGTCTTCTCGGCGGCGGCGAGGACGTCACGAGCGATCCCGTCGAGCGGTGGGGTGTCGAGCGGCTGCGACTCCCACCCCTGCGGTACCTCGACCATCAGCCATCGCCGGGCGACGGGCGCCGACCCGGCGAGCGGCTCCTCGCGCGCCAGCGACGCCGCACTGCACCTCACATCGCCCACCATAGGGAACGTCGCTACATTGACCGCATGCCGGTCACCCAGGACCCCGAATTCGACATCGTCCTCTTCGGCGCGACCGGCTTCGTCGGGCGGCTTACCGCCGACTATCTCGCTGGGCATACCCCGGCCGGCCTGCGGATCGGGCTCGCCGGCCGTTCCGAGACCCGGCTGCAGGCGGTCCGCCGCCAGCTCGGGGGCGGGGACGCCTCCTGGCCACTGCTCGTCGCCGACGCCACCGACGCGTCCTCGATGGCCGAGCTCGCGGCCCGAACCAGGGTCGTCGTGACGACGGTCGGGCCGTATGCGGCATACGGGCTCCCGCTCGCGCGAGCCTGCGCGGAGGCGGGCACCCACTACGCCGATCTCACCGGCGAGGTCCTCTTCGTCCGGGAGAGCATCGACGCCGGTCAGGTCCTTGCGGAGAAGTCCGGGGCCAAGATCGTCCACTCCTGCGGCTTCGACTCGATCCCGTCCGACCTCGGGGTCCTCGCCCTCGCCGAGCAGGTCGCCGCCGACGGCGAGGGAACCCTCGGCGAGACGACCCTCTACGTCCGGTCGCTGCGCGGCGGCGCCTCCGGCGGCACCATCGACTCGATGCGGCAGCAGACGATCGCCACCAGGAACGATGCGCGAGCCCGCACGGTGGCCGGCGACTCCTACAGCCTGACGCCCGACCGGGCCACCGAGCCGCCCTCCCGCAACCGCCGCCCCGACCGAGCGGGCGTTGTCGGCCTGCTCGACAAGGTGACGGCGGCAGTGCCGGTGACCAGGGACGGGTCGGGGCGCTGGACGGCGCCCTTCTTCATGGCCAGCCACAACACCCGGATCGTGCGCCGCAGCAACGCCTTGTCCGGGTACGCCTACGGTCGCGACTTCCGCTACACCGAGGTCACGGACTGCGGGCGCGACCTCGCGGCACCAGTCAAGGCCGGCCTCCTCAGCGCAGGCCTGCTCGGCCTGTTCACCGGGATGTCGTTCGCGCCGACCCGCGCCGTCCTCGACCGGGTCCTGCCCAAGCCGGGTGAGGGCCCGAGCGCGGCGAGCCAGGCCCGGGGGCGGTTCGTCTTCGACATCGAGACCACCACGACGACCGGTGCCCGCTACCAGACCCGCGTCGCGCTCGACAAGGACCCCGGCTACTCCGGCACCGCGGTCATGCTCGGCGAGGCGGCCCTCTGCCTCGCCATCGACGAGCTTCCCGACACCGCAGGCGTTCTCACCCCGGCGAGCGCGATGGGCGACGCCCTCATCGACCGGCTCCGCGCGGCGGGCATGACCATCGAGACCACCCGCCAGTGATTGCTCACCCACATCGACGGATCGGCGCGGGGTTGGCCTTGCCGCAGCTGACGTCGTAGAACACCGTGGCCCGCGCGGCCCGCGCGCCGTAGGCGCAACTCCCCGTCCAGTGCCGAGGGTCTCGGTCAGCGGGAGGTGACGAGGGCGGGATCGACGACGTCGAGGTGGGAGTGGTCGTTGTAGCCGGCGACGAGGGGCCCGGTCAGCGGGCTCGTCGTGATCGTCGAGACCGAGGAGTTGACGATGGGGTATTGGAGCTTGCCCCACATGAGGGGGTCGCCGCCCAGGGTGCTCGTCAGAGCCCAGCAGACCGGCCCGGCCGACGTGGTGACGACCGCGGTCTCATCAGCGCCGAGCCGGCCGAGGATGTCGGCGAGCCCGACCTCGACCCGCGTCGTGAATGCCGAGAAGGTCTCGGGGTAGTCCCCGTCATGCTCCCCTTCGGCCCAGCGGATCATTGCCTTCTCGAACATCGCCATGAACGCGCGATACGGCCGGAAGGTGCGGACGAGGTCGGCCTTCATGACCGTCATCGACCGGTAGGCAGGTTTGTGCGCCGTGATGATCGCCTGGTGGTCGTACTCGTTCCATCGCTGGTCGGTCTCGACCTCCTGCTCCCAGCCGGCGGCGTGACAGAGCCTCGCGACGGTCTGCTGCTGGCGCTCCAGGCTCCCTGCCGTGACAATCGTCGGCTTGATCCCCCGGGCTGCGAGCGACGTCCCGAGGATGGCGGCCTGCCGCTCGCCGAGCTTGGAGAGGTGGTCGTAGTCCTTCTTGCCCCACGACGCCTGACCGTGACGGACGAGCAGGATCCGGCTCATGGTGCTCCTTGGAGAATTCGCTGACAGGTGGTCCCCAGATAGCGAACCATCTCACCGAATCGGCCGTATGCCGCGTTGGTCGTCTGGCCGTGGAAGAAGCGGTAGTAGATCTGCTGGCCGATGACGGCGAGCCGGAACAGGCCGAACACCTCATAGAAGGTCCAGTCCTCCGAGGCGATGGTCCGGCCGGTTCGTTGGCCGTATGCCGCCACGACCTCGTGGCGGGTCAGCATCCCCGTAGCGTGGGTCGGCTGGAGGCGGAGCGCGATGCGGCGGGGGTCGTCGTCGGCCTGGACCCAGTAGGCGAGGGCACCGGCGAGGTCCATGAGCGGATCGCCGACTGTGGCGAGCTCCCAGTCGAGGAGGGCCCTGATCCGGGTCGGGTCCTCGGCGTCCAGGACCATGTTGTCGAAGCGGAAATCGTTGTGGATCAAGCACATTCCCGCGTCGGGCGGCTGGTGCGCGTCCAGCCAGCCCATGACGTCCTCGAGCGGGTCGACGTCGGGCGTGCGGGCCCTTCGGTAGCGCTCGTTCCAGCCGCCGACCTGACGCGCGACGTAGCCCTCGCCGCGGCTGAGGTGAGCCAGCCCGGCGGCCTCGACGTCGACGTCGTGCAGGTCGGCCAGCCGGTCGATGGCCGTCTCGCAGAGCCGCCTGATGCCGGCCTCGTCGAGGCCGAGCCCGGGCGGGATGTCGGTCCGCAGGATGGTGCCCTCGACCCGCTCCATGACATAGAAGGTGCTGCCGATGACCGCCTCGTCCTCACACAGCGCGACCATCGTCGGGACGTACGGGTACACCGGCTTGAGGGCTGCCTGGAGGTTGTGCTCGCGGGGCATGTCGTGGGCGCCCTTGGCCTTCGTACCGCCCGGGGGACGACGCAGGATGAAGTCGCGACCGGCATAGGAGAGCAGGTAGGTCAGGTTGCTCGCACCCCCGACGAACTGTCGGACCTCGGGCGTCCCGTCAATGGTGCCGTCGGTGCAGATCGGCTCAGCAGCGTTGTGCCGCAACCACGCGGCCATCGCCGTCACGTCAAACGCGTCCTCGTCGCGGACCCCTTGGGCATTGCTCGGGATCTTGCTGCTGGGCTGGTCGCTCACGGGCGCTGCCCTCGACCGTCGGGGTGCAGCTCGCGGTATGCCGCGCGCTCGCCGGCCTCGGCGAACTGCCGGTCATAGAGCGGCCGGTCGAACGTCTTGGTCCAGTAGGTCTGCCTGGCCAGCTCGTCGGGCAGGATGACCGGCTCCTGCCTGTCGATCCCGGCCATCACGGCCACGGCGATGTCCTCGGCGGTGAGTGGTGACTCGTCGATCAGCTTGGCCGCCGTCTTCTCTGCAGCCGCGTCGGCACCGTGCATCGAGGCGGCCAGGTTGGTCCGGAAGAAGCTGGGGCAGACGACGCTCGTCGTGATGCCGAACGGGGCCAGCTCGTAGCGCAGGGTCTCGGAGAGGGCGACGACGGCGGCCTTGTTGGCGTTGTAGGCCGACATGGCCGGGCCGTGGACCAAGCCGGCGAGGCTCGCGGTGTTGACGATGTAGCCGGAGCGCTGGGCCTTGAACATCGGGGTGAACGTGTAGCAACCCCGGACGACGCCGAGCAGGTTGATCGCCAGGCCACGCTCCCAGTCCTCGATCGTCGACACGTCGATCCGCCCGCCAGTGGCGATGCCGGCGTTGTTGACGAGGACGTCCAGCCTTCCCCATCGCGCCTCGACCCACGCCTTGGCGGCGGCCCAGTCGGCATCGCTGGTCACGTCAAGTCGTTGGTATTCAACGCCGTTCGGCAAGACGCCCGGCTCGACTCCCGCGTCGCGGTCGGTCGCCAGGACCAGGTCGCCCCGGGCGACGAAAGCCTTGGCAAGGGCCAGCCCCAGTCCGCTGGCTGCCCCGGTGATCAGGACGTGGCGGCTCATCGCGCACCCGTCTTCGCGGCATACTTGGCCAGCTCGAGCTTGGCCACGGTCGCGAGGTGGACCTCGTCCGGGCCGTCGGCGAGCCGCAGCGAGCGGGCGCCGGCATAGGCCGCAGCGAGCGGGAAGTCCTCGCTCATGCCGCCGCCGCCGTGCAACTGGATGGCCATGTCGATGATCTCCAGCGCCATCCCGGGAGTGGCGGCCTTGATCTCGGCGACCTCGGAGAGCGCGCCTCGGGCACCGAAGGTGTCCAGCTTCCAAGCGGCGTTCAGGACGTGCAGCCGGGCCTGGTTGATCGCGATCCGGGCCTTGGCAATCCGCTCCCGGTTGCCACCGAGGTCGATGATCGGGGTGCCGAACGCCTCCCGGCTGCTCGATCGCGTGATGGCCAGCTCGAGGGCCATCTCGGCCAGCCCGATGAGGCGCATGCAGTGGTGGACCCGGCCCGGGCCGAGGCGACCCTGGGCGATCTCGAAGGCTCGGCCGGGGCCGGCGATGATGTTCGCGACCGGGACCCGGACGTCCTCGAGGAGCACCTGGCCGTGGCCGAGCGGCTCGTCGAACTGGCCCATCGCCGACAGCATCCGCTCGATGGTGACGCCGTGGCTGTCGCGCGGGACGACGACCATCGAGTGCCGGTGGTGGCGGTCGGCCTCGGGGTTGCTCACCGCCATGACGATGAAGACCTTGCAGTCGGGGTGGCCGGCGCCGGAGGACCACCACTTGCGTCCATTGAGGACGACGGCGTCGCCGTCGGCGGTCGCGGTGGCCGCCATGTTCGTCGCGTCGGAGGAGGCGACGGCCGGCTCGGTCATCAGGAAGGCGCTGCGAACCTGTCCGTCCAGCAACGGTTCCAGCCACTGCGTCTTCTGCTCGTCGCTGCCGTACTTGAGGAGCACCTCCATGTTGCCGGTGTCCGGGGCGTTGCAGTTGAACAGGAGCGGGGCCAGGGGGGACCGGCCCATCGCCTCGGCGACCGGGGCGTAGTCCACGTTCGACAGACCGGCGCCGCCGTCGGTCCCGAACTGCACGGCATACGGACCCTCGTGGCCGGCCGGGAGGAACAGGTTCCACAGGCCCTCGGCCCGGGCCCGGGTCTTGAGCTGGTCGACGAGTGGGTGGACGACCCATGGGTCCTCGCCTGCCGCGCGTCGGCGGGCGACCTCCGCGCGCATGATCGGCTCGGCCGGCTCGATCTGGTCCCGGACGAAGGTCCGGACCCGGTCGGCGAGGTCCTGCGAACGGGGCGACGGTGCGAAGTCCATGCCCTTGACAGTAGTCCGCTATTGAGCGACGCTCAATAGCGTGAGCGCGTCGTCACCCACGCAACCCGCGCCGCGCCGCGTCCGGATGACACCGGAGGACCGGCGGCGGCAGCTGCTCGGGATCGGTCTGGCCCGGCTCGTCGCGAACCCACTCGACGACGTGCCGGTGGATGTCGTGGCCGCGCAGGCGGGGATCAGCCGGGGGCTGCTCTTCCACTACTTCCCGACCAAGGCCGACTACCAGCGCGAGGTGGTCGCCGCCGCGGGGCGCCGGCTGCTGCGCAACGTCTCGCCCGCGCGGGGCGTTGAGGGCCCGGAGGCGCTGCGGCACACGGTGACCCGGTTCGTCGAGCAGGTCCGCCGGCGACGGACCTTCTTCCTCGCACTCGTGCGGGGCGAAGGCCTGCTCGGGCCGAGCGGTGGCGCGCAGGTCCACGACACCCTGAGGACCGCGATGACCGACCGGGTCATGACGTATGCCGCGCTGCCCGACTCGCGTCGCCCGCTCGTCCATGCGTGGCTGGCCTACGTCGAAGACCTGGCCCTCACAGCGACCGACGCGAACACCCCGCCAGCGAGCAGGGCCAGCGCGACGGCCGACCACGCCCTGGCTGCCCTCGACGCGCTCCTGGCCATCCCCACCACGCGCTGAGCTCACGCACAGGTCAGCGCCATGACGCTCGGATCGACCAGGGGCGTCGACATGTGGACGCGCCCTTGGTCACGTTCAGCGCCGTGGCGCTGACCTGTGGCCGGCGTCGATCTGGGCTCAGGCGGCGGGTGAGGCGGCCGAGAGCCGGTCGCGGTCGGTGACGTGGAGGCGCACCGAGAAGGCGATGACGACCAGGCCCAGCAGCGACAGGCCGACGCCGACCCAGCTGGGCGCGGTGTAGCCCCAGCCGCGAGCGATGACGAGCCCGCCGAGCCAGGCGCCGAGGGCGTTGGCCAGGTTGAGCGCGGCGTGGTTGCTGGCGGCACCCAGCGTCTTGGCGTCACCAGCGACGGCCATCAGCCGCAGTTGGAGGGAGACCACGAAGAGCGAGATGACGACGGCGATGAGGAAGAGCACGGCCACCGCCGCCACGGCGTAGGCGGCCGCCCAGGTGAACACCGCGAGCAGGGCGGCCGTCCCGATCGACCCGATGACCATCGACCGCAGGACCGACCAGTCGGCCAGCCGGCCACCGAGCGAGGTCCCCACCAGGCCGCCGAGGCCGAAGGCGAGCAGGAAGATCGGCACCGCGCTCTCGGACAGGTGCGTGACGTGGGTGACGGTCGGCGCAATGTAGGAGTACATCGCGAACATGCCGCCGAAGCCGACCGAGCCGATGAGCAGGGTCAACCAGACCTGTGGTCGCTTGAGCGCACTGAGCTCGCTGCGGACGGTGGCGTCGGCGTTGTGTGGCGTGGTCGGGACGAAGGCGAAGACCGCGGCGACGGTGACCAGGCCGAGGATGCCCACAAGCCAGTAGGCCGATCGCCAGCCGAGGTGCTGGCCGAGCCAGGTGGCGGCGGGGACGCCGGCCACGTTGGCGATCGGGATGCCGAGCATGACCCGGCCGACGGCCCGGCCGCCACGGCCCGAAGGCGCCAGGTCGACAGCGACGAGCGAGGCGACCCCGAAGAATGCACCGTGTGGCAGCCCGGCGAGGGCGCGCGCACCGACGAGCAGATCGTAGTTGGCGGCCAGGGCCGACAGGATGTTGCCGACAGCGAAGAGGGTCATGAAGGCGATGAGCAGCCGGCGGCGCGGGAAGCGGGCGCCGACGACGGCGAAGAGGGGGGCACCGATGACCACACCCGCGGCATACGCGCTGATCGCATGCCCGGCGGTTGGAATGTCGACGCCCACCCCGTCAGCGATCTGCGGGAGCAGACCCATCGTGACGAACTCGGTTGTGCCGATGGCGAATCCGCCCAGGATGAGGGCGATGGTGGCCGCGAGCAGGCGGCGAGGGGATGCAGTCACGGCAGTCAGATCGAGGGGTCGGGCGGCGAGGAGAGTCATCGTGTGTCCGTGGGTTGCGGATGGTGCGCGGGCGACGGTGACTGCACAGGGTTCGGGAAGTGCAAGGTTATGCCGCGCGCGGGCATTCCCGAGGCCTGCCAGGCCGTTCAGGTCGCCCTGAGGGCTCCCGCTCAGGGCAGGAGATAGGTGACGGCGTCGGTGCCGCCGTCACAGGTGACCAGCCCTTTGCCCGCGCGGGTCACCAGGTAGGCCGTGTCGGTCACCGTGCTGTGCGCGCGGACCTGGCGGCTAGCCGTGGCCGAGACCACCTGCGCCGACGTGGGCGTCCCGGACCGTGATGGCGAACGTGCAGCTGGTCCGGGTCGACCCGGCATACGCACTGAGGTCGCCGCCGGAGTCGCACAGCCGGGACCCCTTCGGGACGCCCACGCCGGACGTCGACGGCGTGGTCGCAGCGGGCGCCGTCGACGAGCCCGAGGCTGTGGGACGGGGCCTTCCCAGACGACGAGGTGGTCCCCGTCGCAGTCGAGGTGCCCGACCACTGGCCCTTGGCCCAGCCGACACCCCGGCCGATACGCGCTGGCGGGGCCAGTCAGGGCCGCGTCCTTTCGCCTCACCCGCCCGGTCGAAGAGCCTCCAGAGGGGCCAGTGCGCCCGGCACCGGCCAATAGTGGAC
The DNA here is from genome assembly GCA_039923915.1 of Nostocoides sp. Taxonomy (GTDB): domain Bacteria; phylum Actinomycetota; class Actinomycetes; order Actinomycetales; family Dermatophilaceae; genus Nostocoides. The sequence goes on from JBDTBX010000467.1 coordinate 9,348, forward strand.
CCACGTTCCGCGGCGCTCGCAGTCGATGAGTCCGGCTTCGCGCAGTTTGCGCAGGTGGTGGGAGACGGTGGGCTGCGACACCCCCACATCCTTGAGGTCGCAGACGCAGGTTTGACCCTCGGCCGCGGCGATCTGCGACCAGATCCGGAGCCGGACCGGGTCCGAGAGCGCCTTGAGGGTGCCGGCCAACGCCTCCGACTCGCGTACCGACAAGCCCGCGGCGCCGCAACCGGTGGCACAGTCCGCGACCCGATCCGGAGCGACCACGGGGAGTGCGGTGCGTCGGCTCATCCCTCTATATTGACAACCGTCGATCCAATTGGCAAGAATTGGTATTGATAGCCATCGATACAACCGAGCGAGGTCGCCGTGCCCGTACCACCCGTTGCCGTCATTGGCGCCGGACCCATCGGGCTCGCGGCCGCCGCTGAGCTCGTTCGCCGGGGCCAGGAGGTCGTCGTCCTCGAGCAGGGCGACCGCGCCGCCGCAGGGGTCCGGTCGTGGGGTCACGTCCGACTGTTCTCGCCCTGGTCCGAGCTCACCTCCCCAGCCGCGGTCACGCTCCTCGAGCCGACGGGTTGGACGGCACCCGACCCGGCGCGGTACCCCACGGGCGAGGAGTGGGCCGACCGCTACCTCGAGCCGCTCGCGGCAGCACTCGGGGACCGGGTGCGGACCGGGTCGACCGTGGTGGGGGTGAGCAAGGCCGACCGCGACCTGCTCGTGGACTCGGGCCGCGACGAGCAGCCGTTCGTCGTGCACGTCCGCGGTGCCGACGGAGCCGTAGCCCGCGTGGAGGCCCGAGCGGTCATCGATGTGAGCGGCACCTTGTCCATGCCCAACCCCCTTGGCGCAGAGGGATACCCGGCGGCCGGTGAGGTGGCCGGAGCCGAGCGCACGACATACGCGATCCCCCGCCCCGACGACATCCAACGGTATGCCGGCCGCGCGACGGCCGTCGTCGG
>JBDTBX010000468.1:0-2554 GCA_039923915.1 Nostocoides sp.
GTTCTCGTCTCCAGCCATCTTCTGTCGGAGGTCGAGCAGGTGTGTACGCACCTGGGCGTGATGAGCGACGGACACCTCGTCGCGCAGGGGACGGTGGCCGAGATCCGGCAGGGAGCGGTCTCCACCGTTCGGGTCCAGACCGGCCGGGTCGACGCGGCCGCAACGGTTCTCGCCGACCTGGGTGTCGGGCAGGTGCGCACGGTCGGCCACGAGGTGCACGGCGTCCCGGGCGATCTCGACCCCGAACGGATCGTTGCGGCCCTCGTCGCGGCCGGTGTCGGCGTCCGGGGTTTCGTCATCGATGCCCCGAGTCTGGAGGACCTGTTCGTCACGATGACCGGGGAGGGCTTCGATGTCAGCGGTTGAGGAGACGACGCAGACTGTGGCGAGCGCCCGGCATACGGATCCGCCCAAGCCGCGCACGTTGTCGACGAGGCTGCTCCGCTCCGAGATGCGCCTCGTCACCGGCCGCCGCCGCAACCAGATGGGCATGCTCGTCCTGGCCGCGCTCCCGGTCGTCCTCGCGATCGCCGTCAAGGTGACCTCGCCAAGGGGTCGAGGCAACAACGATGCCGGCGACTTCCTGTCTCAGGCGACGGCCAACGGGCTGTTCGTCCCGCTCGCGGCGCTGACCCTCGAGATGGGCCTGTTCCTCCCGATGGCGATCGCGATGCTCTCGGGCGACAGCATCGCGGGCGAGGCCAACCTCGGGACGCTGCGCTACCTGCTCACCGTCCCGGTCAACCGCACCAGGCTGCTCGCAGTGAAGTACGCGTCGCTCGTCATCGGCGCCTTCATCGGCGTCACGATCGTCACCGTCGTCGGAGCGGTCGTGGGGATCGCCCTGTTCGGCACCGGCCCGATGCTGACCCTGTCCGGAGTGCAGATCGGCTTCGGCACGGCAGTGGGCCGGCTCGCCCTCGCGGCGCTCTACTGCACCGCCGGGATCGCCGCGCTGGGGGCGGTCGGGCTGTTTGTCTCTACCCTCACCGAGCAGCCGATAGCCGCCACCGTGACGGTCATGATCGTCACGATCGTCTCGTGGATCATCCTCGGAGTGGACCAGCTGGCCTTCCTCCACCCCTGGCTGATCGTCGACCAGTGGATGTCGTTCAGTGACCTGTTCCGCGAGCCACCGCTGTGGTCCAACCTGCTCAAGGGCCTGGGTCAGGACCTCGCATATGCCGCAGTCTTCTGGCTCGCGGCGTGGGCCCGGTTCACGAGCAAGGACATCACGAGCTGACGGCTCCGGGTCGCGTTCAGGTTGCGCCCAGCCTCTCGCCAGCCCGGGTTGGGAGAGGGGGCACCGTGACCGAAACCTCTTGCGTCCGCTCGTCATCGATCGCCCGCCGTCTACACCACCAAGGTTCCCGAGGTGGCGGCCGGGTTCTGGGCGATCAAGATCCTCACGACCGGCCTCGGCGAGGCCACGTCGGACCAACCCCTTGCGTACTGGGTGACCGTGACGATGGTCGCCATCTTCGGGACGATGGCCGCCGACGCAGCGCACATCATCCTCGGCATTCCGTATGCGGTGACGACCGTGGGTTACGCCCTCGGGCTGGCCGCTGTGCTCAGCGTCCGGTGGGCGACCGAGCGAACCTTGTCGATCCACTCGATCCTCACGCCGCGACGCGAAATCTTCTGCGGGGCAACCGTCCTGGCGACGTTCGCCCTGGGTACCGCGGCCGGTGACCTCACGGCATACACGCTGGGTTGGGGCTACCTCCCGTCGGCGCTCTTCTTCGGCGGACTCATCCTCGTTCCGCTTCTGGCCTGGCGACTGGGTGCCCCGGAGGTGGCGATGTTCTGGACCGCGTCCGTCCTCACCCGGCCGCTCTGGGCGTCGGTGGCCGATTGGCTCGGCAAGCCCCCCAACGCGCCGGTGGACTGGGCCTGGAGGACGGGACGGTCACCATCGGGGGCTTGGCGATCCTGGCCGCCGCCCTCGTGATGCTGGTCCGCCGTCAGAGCCAGTCGCGGCGTCGGAACGAGACGTAGAGGAGCCCGGAGAGACCGACGATGAGTCCTGCGGCCAGCCAGAGCCCGAGGGAGTGCCCGAAGCCGGGATACGGGACGTTCTGCCCGAACCACCCGGTGACGGCGGTCGGGACGGCGATGATCGCCGCCCAGCCAGCAAGCTTCTTCATGACCGTGTTGAGCCGGGTGTCCTGCAGAGACAGGTTCGTCTCGAAGACGGTCGTCACCATGTCGCGCAGCGACTCGGTCCACTCGGCCGCGCGCAGGACGTGGTCATAGAGGTCGTCGTACCAACGGCTGAGCTCGGTCCCGTCGTCCGGCCGGTGCCGCAGCACACCGTTGACGATCTCGCGCATGGGCAGGACGACACGGCGCAGCTGGACGAGGTCCTTGCGCAGGCTGTAGACCGTCCGCAGGAACTCGTGATCGGCCCCCCGGTTCTCGAACAGCTCGGTTTCGAGCCCCTCCATCGCGTCGTCGAGTTGCTGGATGGTGTCGAACTGGCTGTCGACGATGGTGTCGAGCAGGCCATGGAGCAGGGCGCCAGAGCCGAAGCAGAGCAGGTCGGCGTTGT
>JBDTBX010000469.1:0-3922 GCA_039923915.1 Nostocoides sp.
TGGAGAAGCACATGACGTTCTCGTCGTCGGCGTGGTGGAAGGTGATGTTGCGCAGCCAGGACAGCGCGGGGTGTGCGCGGCGGATCGCGTTGATCGCTGTGAGGTACCCGGCGAGCGTCTGGCCCTCACGGTCGCCGCCCTCCTCGTAGCGGTACCACTGCCGGTCCTTGTACTGGTACTTCTCGTTGTCGAGCTGCTCCTCGGCACCCGGCCGGGCGACGTGCTCGATGAGCTCGTAGCCGGAGTAGAGGCCGTAGGTCGGGACGAGCGTCGCGGCCAGCGTCGCCCGCAGCTTCCAGGCCACCGGGCCACCGAACTGCATGTAGGGCGTGAGGATGTCGTGGGTCGTCGGCCAGAACGAAGGACGCATGTATGCCGCGGACTCGCCGGCGAGCTCCTTCACATACTCCTCGAGGTCCCATTTGGCGTTGCGCCACGTGTAGTACGTGTACGACTGCTGGAACCCCGCCTTGCCCAGCGCGTGCATCATGGCCGGCTTGGTGAACGCCTCGGCCAGCCAGATCGTCTCGGGGTACTCGCGGGCGACGTCCGCGATGAGCCACTGCCAGAACTCGACAGGCTTGGTGTGCGGGTTGTCGACCCGGAAGATCTTGACGCCGTGGTCGATCCAGACCTGGATCATCCGTCTCATCTCGGCATAGGCACCCGCGGGGTCGTTGTCGAAGTTGAGCGGGTAGATGTCCTGGTACTTCTTCGGAGGGTTCTCGGCATAGGCGATCGTGCCGTCGGCGCGGGTCGTGAACCACTCGGGGTTGGTCTGGACGTAGGGGTGGTCGGGGGAGCACTGGAGCGCGATGTCGATGGCCACCTCGAGGCCGAGCTCCGTGGCCCGGGCGACAAAGGCGTCGAAGTCCTCGAACGTCCCCAGGTCGGGGTGCAGGCTGTCGTGACCGCCGTCGGCCGAGCCGATGGCGTACGGGCTCCCCGGGTCGCCCGGGCCGGCGTGCAGGGCGTTGTTGGGGCCCTGGCGCGCCGTCGTGCCGATCGGATGGATGGGGGTGAGGTAGACGACGTCGAAGCCCATCGCGGCGATGGCGGGCAGGCGGTCGGCCGCGGTCCGGAAGGTGCCAGAGGTCCACCGCCCGGTGGTCTCGTCGAAGGCGGCGCCCTCGCTGCGTGGAAAGATCTCGTACCAGGCGCCGGTCAGCGCGCGCTCGCGCTCGACGAGCAGCGCGTGCGGCGGAGACGGGCTCACCATGTCGCGCAGCGGCCGGTCGTGGAGCTCACGGCGAATCGAGGGGTCGGTGGCGGCCGCGAGCCGGACGGCCGGCGGAGAGGTCGAGTCGCGAAGCGCCGTTGCTGCGGCCCGGAGGAGATCGGTTGCCGCGCCCGGGCGCTCGACCTCGGCGATGGCTCGCTCGAGGACGAGGGCCCCCTCCTTCAGCATCAGCTCGACGTCGACCCCGGCGTGCACCTTGACCGTCCCGTCGTGGTACCAGGTGCCGTACGGGTCGGACCAGCCCTCGACCCGGTAGGTCCACCAGCCGACCCGGTCCGCCGCCACCTCGGCCCACCACGTGTTGAGGCCCTCGTTGGTGCACTCCATGGGTGTGAGGTGCCGACCGCCGTCGGGGTCGGTGAGCACGACGGTGGCGTTGACGGCGTCATGACCCTCGCGGAAAACTGTTGCGGTGACAGGGAAGGCCTCGCCGACGACGCTCTTTGCCGGTCGCAGTCCGCCGTCGACGAGGGGGCTGACGTGCTGGACGGGGATCCGTCCGATGGGAGCTTGCGGCAGGTGTGTGATCGGGGCGTTGGTCACGGGGCCGACGCTACACGGACGGCCGCGTGCTGTCCCGGCCCCGCCAGGCTCGGCGCGCGGGCCGGGACCACGGGCTCAGGCCTGCCAGATCCGGGAGAGGTACTCGCGCATCGACCGGTCGGAGGAGAAGAAGCCACACCGGGCGACGTTGAGGATCGCCATGCGTGACCACGAGTCCTGATCGGCGTACGCCGTGTCGACCCGCGCCTGGGCGTCGAGGTAGGCACCGAAGTCGGCGAGCACCATGTAGGGGTCGTGGTGGAGGAGGTTGTCGACGACGGGCGCGAGCCCGCCTCGGTCCCCGCCGGTGAAGTGGCCGCTGTCGAGCAGGTCGATGGCCGCCTTGATCCGCGGGTCGGAATCGTAGTGGGCACGGGGGGAGTAGCCGTTCTCCGCGAGCTGCTCGACCTGGGGCTCGGTCATCCCGAAGAGAAAGAAGTTGTCGTCGCCCACGAGCTCGCGGATCTCGACGTTGGCGCCGTCGTCGGTGCCGATCGTGAGTGCACCGTTGAGCGCGAACTTCATGTTGCCCGTGCCGGAGGCCTCCTTGCCAGCGAGGGAGATCTGCTCGGAGAGATCGGCGGCGGGGATGAGCTTCTCGGCGAGGGTCACGTTGTAGTTGGCGGGGAAGACGACCGAGAGCCGGCCGGCGACCCGCTCGTCGGCGTTGACGACGGCGCCGACGGAGTTGATCGCGTAGATGATCTCCTTGGCCAGGTAGTAGCCCGGAGCCGCCTTCGCCCCGAAGACGAACGTGCGGGGCGTGATGTCCTCGATCGGACGCTGGCCCGAGATGACGCTCTCGTAGAGGGACACGATGTGCATGAGCTTGAGGGTCTGCCGCTTGTACTCGTGCAGCCGCTTGACCATGACGTCGAGCATCGGGTCGGTCGGCAGCTCGATCCCGTCGCGGACCCGCAGGAGGGAGGCGAGTCGCTCCTTGTTCTCCAGCTTGACCCGCCGGAAGTCTTCGCGGAAGGCGCCGTCGTCAGCGAGCGGCTCGAGCTCGCGCAGCCGGTCCAGGTCGGTGACCCAGCCGTCGCCGATCGCCTCGGTGATGAGCGTGGAGAGCCTGCGGTTGGCGAGCCGGACGAAGCGTCGCGGCGTGACGCCGTTGGTCACGTTGGTGAACTTCTCGGGCCACAGGGAGGAGAAGTCGGGCAGCACCTTGTCGCGCAGCAGTTGGGAGTGCAGCGCGGCGACGCCGTTGACCTTGGTGGCAGCGACGGTGGCCAGGTAGGCCATCCGGACCGAGCGTTGGGGATGGTCGGTGAGGATGGACATCCGGCGCGCCCGGATCTCGTCGCCCGGGTAGGCGGCCTCGACCTCGAGGAGAAAGTCCTCGTTGATCTTGTTGATGATCTCCAGGTGGCGGGGCAGCAGTCGGCCGAGCAGCTCGACGGGCCAGACCTCGAGCGCCTCCGGCAGGAGGGTGTGACAGGTGTACGCAAAGCACTGCCTGGTGACGGCCCAGGCCCCGTCCCAGTCGAACCCCTTGAGGTCGACGAGGATCCGCATCAGCTCGGGGATGGCGATGACCGGGTGGGTGTCGTTGAGCTGGAAGATGATCCGCTCGGGCAGGTCGTGTAGGTCGAAGCCGGTGGGCAGCGTGTTCTCGATGTAGTCGTGCAGGGAGGCCGCGACGAAGAAGTACTGCTGCTGGAGTCGCAGTTCCTTGCCCTGGGGCGTGGAGTCCTCGGGATAGAGAACCTTGGAGATGTTCTCGGCGAAGGTCTGGGCCCGCACGGCCTCCTCGTAGTCACCGGAGTTGAAGATCTGCAGGTCGAAGGCGTGCGATGCCTCGGCACTCCACAGCCGCAGGGTGTTGACGACCCCGTTGCGGAAACCCGGGACCATGATGTGGTGGGGGATGCCCAAGACGTTCCAGCTGGGCACCCAGCGGGTCTGCTCGGTGCCCGACTCCCCGGTAAACGTCTCGGTGTGACCACCGAAGTCCACCTGCACTCGCCGGTCCGGGTGCGGGAACTCCCACGGTGCGCCGAGGGCGAGCCACGAGTCCGGAACCTCGACCTGCCTGCCGCCCTCGAAGGTCTGGCGGAAGATGCCGTACTCGTAACGGATGCCGTAGCCGATGCACTGGACGTCCATCGTCGCGAGAGAGTCGACGAAGCAGGCAGC
>JBDTBX010000470.1:0-2775 GCA_039923915.1 Nostocoides sp.
CATCCAGACTGACTGATCGGTCGGCTGGCCGTTGAACAGGGTCGACTCGACGTCGGACACGACGGCGGGCGTGGCGCCGAACTCCGACAGTCCGGTCCGGGCGACCTCACCGCCGAGGGCCCGGGCCATCGCCTGGAACCCGTAACACATACCGAACACGGGGATCCCGGCGTGCAGGAGGGCAGGGTCGAGCGACGGCGCCCCCTCGGCATACCCCGAGGAGGGTCCGCCGGACAGGATGATGGCGGCGGGCTCCTTCGTGAGCATCTCGGCAGCCGGCATCCAGTGCGGGACGACCTCGCTGTAGACGTTGGCCTCGCGGACCCGTCGGGCGATGAGTTGGGCGTACTGCGCGCCGAAGTCGACGACGAGGACGGGTCGGGTCACTCCGACAGGCTATCGGCGGCCGGTCGGCGGGCCAGCAGCCCGCCGATCTCCTCGGCCACGTTGTGCTCGACGACGAACGCGACGAACGGGATGCACGACCCGAGCACCATGCCGGCCATCCGCGGGATGCTCCAGCCGACCTTGAACCCGAGGTTGACGGTCGCTGCGATGAAGCCCATGAAGATGAACCCGTGAACCGGGCTCCACCAGGACAGCACCGAGTTGTCGTACCCGTACTTGAGGATCATCTCGGTGATGAGCACGAACATCGCCAGACCCGCGAGGATCGCCATCACCTTGAAGAAGGTCAGGGCCTTGCGAACGGTGGCCGGTGGCGTCTTCTGGCTCATGAAGTCGACAGGACGCCCGGGCTCACCGGTGGCCGACGGGGACTGGTTGCTCTGCGTCACGTCGCCCATTGTCCACGAGCCAGTCCTCGCGAACCATCTTGCCCCACATCCAGACAGCGAACAGGGCAAAGACCCACCACTGGAACGCGTAGGCCGCGTTCCTCCACTGCAGGCCGCCCCCGGTCGGCGAGGGGGGCGGGACCCGGCTCATGGCCCCCAGTGGAGCCGGTTGACCGGCGACCGTTTCTGAGGTGGCGAACACGAAGGCGTTGTAGAGGGAGCCCGGCCACTGGTTCACGAGGACCGACAGGTCGACCGCTCCGATCTGCCCGGCGGGCAGGCCAGCCAGGGCTGACGGCGACTCGCCGGGAGCGAGCGAGCCGGTCAGGCCAACCGTGCCGGACGGCGGCGCGGGAGCGGCGGCGGCCGTCGTGACGAAACCCCGGACCACGGCGAGGGTCGCGCCCGACGCCGGATCGGTGAGCGGGGTGACGACCCAGAATCCGGATGCCCCGTCGAGGCGCCTGTCCGCGACGAGTTCCTGACGTGAGGCGGCATACGAGCCGGTCATCGTCACCAGACGGCCGCTGCCGTCGGCCGGGAAGTCCTTGTGCGGGCTGAGGTAGGAGCTGATCGGGACCGGCGGCCTGGTCGCGCTCCTGGAGATGGCTGCGGCCGCGTCCTTGTCCTGAGCGACGTGCAACTGCCAGAGCCCGAGCTCGGTGAACACGACCCCGATGACGACGACGAGAGCGAACAGGCGCAGCCACCGGGGCTTGAGGGCTGTCCGCAACACCGGTACAGGCTACGCGAGCGCCGAAATCCGTTTCGTTCCACGATCCCCCGGGCCCTACGGTGGACAGGCCATGCAGACGCTCATCGTCCCCGATGCCGGGGAGCCTGACACCCGCTCGGTCCATCACTACCTCCTCACGATGGCCCGACGACAGTGGCGCACGCTCGCGCTCGGAGCACTGCTCGGCATCACCTGGATGGTTTCACTCGGGCTGCTCCCGTTGGCCGTCGGACATGGGATCGACGCCGTCACGCACCACGACACGAGCGCGCTGCTCCGCTGGTCGGGGATCCTGCTCGCCCTGGGTTCGCTGTCGGCCCTCAGCGGCGGGATGCGGCACTGGATGGCCGTCCGCAACTGGCTGACCGCCGCGTTCCGGGCCTCGGGCCAGGTCCACGACCACGCCCTCGCTGTCGGGCCGGCGCTGACCCGGGCGATGCCGAGTGGCGATGTCGTGGCGGCGTTCACCAACGACGTGATGCGGATCGGTGGCCTCTACGACGTGTCGGCCCGGTTCGCCGGCGCCATCGTCAGCTACGTCGTCATCGCCTGCCTCCTGCTCTCGGCCAACGTCCCGATCGGGTTGCTCGTGCTCATCGGCGGCCCGCTCCTGCTCGGCTCGCTCGCCGTCATCGTCCGCCCGCTCCAGCGCCGCCAGGCCGCCCAGCGCGAGGAGTCCGGCCAACTGACCACGCTCGGCGCCGACACGGTCGCCGGCCTGCGCGTCCTGCGCGGGATCGGCGGCGAGGACGCGTTCCTCCACCGCTACGAGGCGCAGTCCCAGACCGTGCGGCGGGTCGGCTGGCGGGTTGCGAACCTCCAGGCCGCGCTCGACTCCTCCCAGGTCCTGCTGCCCGGAATCTTCGTCATCCTCGTCGCCTGGAGCGGCGCTCGGGCGGTCGTGGCGGGCACGCTCACCCCGGGCCAGCTGGTCTCCTTCTATGGGTATGCCGCGTTCCTCACCACGCCCTTCTTCACGGTCATCGAGTTCGTCGACCGCTTCCTCCGGGCCCGGATCGCCGCCGGCAAGGTGCTGCGGATCCTCGCCGTCTCGCCCGACCACATCGAACCGGACAACCCATCCCGTATGCCGGTCGCCGACGCCTCCCTCTACGACCCGACGTCCGGAGTCAGCATCGAACCCGGCCGGCTCACCGCGGTGGTCAGCGCGGTCCCGGAGGATAGTTCGGCCCTGCTCGAGCGACTCGGCCGGATCGCACCCGACCGGGGCGAGCCGAATGA
>JBDTBX010000471.1:0-4376 GCA_039923915.1 Nostocoides sp.
CCGTCGAGCCAGGACTCGTCGATCTCGTCGGCGTAGTCGACGAGGTGGCCATCGCGGGCGCCGTGTTCGAGCGCGACTTCGACGAGGCGGACCGAGTTGGAGGAGTTCCGCGATCCGACGACGATCATCAGGTCGGTCGAGGGCGCCATCTGCTTGACGGCGAGCTGGCGATTCTGGGTGGCGTAGCAGATGTCGTCGCTCGGCGGGTCCTGCAGGGCCGGGAACCTCTCCCGCAACCGGCGGACGGTCTCCATCGTCTCGTCGACCGACAGCGTGGTCTGGGACAGCCAGACCACCTTGTCGGGGTCGCGCACCTCGACGTTGACGACGTCATCGGGGCCGTCGACGAGGGTGATGTGCTCGGGGGCCTCACCGCTCGTGCCGACGACCTCCTCGTGCCCCTGGTGGCCGATGAGCAGAATGTCGAAGTCGTCGCCGGCGAACCGAAGGGCCTCCCGGTGGACCTTGGTGACCAACGGGCAGGTCGCATCGATCGTCTTGAGCGACAACGCTTTTGCCTCCTCGTGGACGACGGGGGCAACGCCGTGCGCGGAGAAGATGACGGTCGCGCCCTCGGGCACCTCGTCGGTCTCCTCCACGAAGATCGCGCCCCGCTTCTCCAGCGTGGTCACGACATGCTTGTTGTGGACGATCTGCTTGCGGACGTAGACCGGCGGCCCGTAGAGCTCGAGCGCCTTCTCAACGGTCACGACGGCACGGTCGACCCCGGCGCAGTAGCCCCGAGGGGCGGCGAGGAGGACCCGTTTGGTCGGTTCGGTCATGGGTCCAGCCTACGTTCCGCTGCCCCTGGCGACCTCATCCGCCCAGACCGCACAGCCCGTATGCCGTGTCAGACGTGGCTGCTCACGCCGCCCGCTCGGCCTGGGGCTCGCGCTGACGGGGGCGACGCACGATCGACCATGCGCACCGGAGCCACCCCGCCGTTTCGGGCCCATGCACGATCGTCAGTCGACGATCGTGTAGGGCCGCAGCGAGACTCGAGGCCGGTGGCGTGACGGGACCAACTGACAATCGTCACTGGACCCGAAAACTCGGTGGGCAGGCGCCGCCGATTGACGATCGTGCGTGGAATCCGGGGTTTGTCCACAGGTTGCGCATCCGCGCACCACCGACGCCCGCGGGCGCCGATACTGGTCGTCGTCCAATACGCGTCCGAGGGGGACCGGTGACCGACCAACGATCAGTTCGCCAGCCGGCTGACGACATCCCGTCGTTCACCGCACGCGAGATCCTGCGCCAGGTGCGCCAGATCAAGGGGATCAGCCAGGCCGAGTTCGGCGAACTTGCCGGTGTCGGTCAGGCCACCATCGCGGCCTATGAGAGCCGCCGGAGGCAGCCCACTGTCCCGACCCTCGAGCGGTTGGTCCGCGCGGCGGGGCTGGACATCGCCTGGGACATCCGGGCAGCACGTGACGGCGATCCTCGCCTGGCTGGACCGATCGGGTTGCGCGCCCGCGAACTGCGCGACCAGATCGTCGAAGGCCTGGCCGTCTACGGCTTCACCCGGCCCCGGGTCGTTGGGGCGGTCGCCACGGGACACGAACGCTGGAATTCCGGGCTGCAGCTGCTGGCCGACCACGACCCCGACCCGCCGACGTTCGTGGAGTTCTGCCGGGCCTTGGCGACGTTCTCACTTCAGTTCGACTGCCCCGTCACGCTGGCGACTCCGGCCACGGCCCACGATCGCGGCATCTTCGACCTCGACGACGAGGTCCCGCTCTGAGGACCGGGCGACCACCTACCTGTCACCCACGCTGCATACCCTGATCGGAACAGATAGGAGTCACGTGAGCGGACCACTGCCGGAGAAGGCCGCCGACACCAGCCCGGAGCATCCCTGGCCCGTGCGGCTGCTGTCCATGAAGATCGCCGACTACGTCGACAAGATGTCCGTCCTGTGGGTCGAGGGCCAGGTCGTCCAACTCAACCGACGGCCGGGTGCAGCGACCGCCTACCTCACCCTTCGCGACCCCGATGTCGACATGTCGCTCTCGGTGTCGATCCGGGTCACCGCCCTCGACGCGATGGCGACGCCGCTGACCCAGGGCACCCGGGTCGTTCTCCAGGCCAAGCCAGAGTTCTGGACCGGTCGGGGCACCCTGATGCTCGATGCCCGCCAGATCCGACCGGTCGGCATCGGTGAGCTGCTCGCCCGGATCGAGTACCTCAAGGCCAATCTCACGTCCGAGGGCCTGTTCGACGCCGATCGCAAGAAGCCCCTGCCCTTCCTCCCCCGCCGGATCGGCCTCATCTGCGGGCGGGCCAGCGCGGCCGAGAAGGATGTTGTCGAGAACGCCCGCCGCCGCTGGCCCACAACGGAATTCGTCATCAAGCCGGTGGCCGTCCAGGGCACGAGCGCGGTCGAGGAAGTGATCGCCGCGCTGCGCGAGCTGGATGCCGTGCCCGACGTCGACGTCATCGTCATCGCCCGCGGTGGCGGATCGGTCGAGGACCTGCTGGCCTTCAGCAACGAGGCCCTCATCAGGGCGGTCGCCAGCACCCGCACCCCGGTCGTGAGCGCCATCGGCCACGACGTCGACACCCCTCTGCTCGACTTCATCGCCGACGCCCGCGCGTCCACCCCGACCGACGCGGCGAAGCTCGTCGTCCCGGATGCCGAGGCCGAGCACCGGCTCGTCTCATCGGCCCGCGATCGCGTATGCCGGGCGCTCACCTCCCGCATCGGGGCCGAGCGCCGCCACCTGGTCACCCTGCGCAGCCGCCCGGTCCTCGCCGACCCCACGGCATACGTCCGCTCGCAGCGAGAGACCGTCGATGCACTCCACCACCGGGTCACCCAGCACCTGACAATGACCCTGGCTCGCGAGACCGACCGGATCGGGCATCTGGCCAGTCAGGTCCGGATCCTGTCGCCACAGTCCACGCTCGACCGCGGCTACGCCATCGTCACCGATCCCGACGGGGTCGTGGTCCGCGCCAGCGAGGAGGTCGCGGTCGAGGACCTGTTGCGGGTCCAGGTCGCTCGCGGCGACTTCGCGGTCCGGGCTCTGGGCCTGCCCGACGGTGCGGACGCATAGGGTCGTCCCCATGGCTGCGACCGATCCCACCGCCGAGGACGTCTCGGGCCTGTCCTACGAGGCGGCCCGGGCCGAGCTCGTCGAGATCGTCGCCCGCCTCGAGGGCGGGCAGGTCGGGCTCGAGGACTCGATGTCCCTCTGGAAGCGTGGCGAGGCGCTCGCTCAGCACTGCGAGCAGTGGCTGCAGAAGGCCGAGGCGACGATCCGCGCGGCCGGCCAGACCGCGGCGGAGTAGTCGCCGCCGGTTCGGGCCGGTCTCCTGACGGAATCAGGACGCGGGCTTCACCACCCCAAGCTTGTCCGCGAAGAGTTGGAGCTGCTCGAACGTCCCCGTGCCGGTGACGATCGTCGTCAGGTCCTTGGCGGGCGTGGCCCCGTCGTTGACCAGGCTGTTCTGGAGTTTGCCGTCGCGCACGTACTTCGTCCAGGTGCGCCCCCCGGCGTCGACGGTGCCGACGACCCGAGCCCGGTTGACCTCGGCTCGCACCCATGCCACGGTCGGGACCATCGCCTGCTCGATCGCGACCGACTGGTTGTCCGGGGTGGTGTAGCCCGCGTGCCACGTCATCACCCCGTCGGTGCTGCGGACGTAGCGAACACTCGTCGCCCGCCAGCCGTCGGGCAACCCCATGGGGATCTGGAGTGGCCACTTCGTCTCGGCCGCGACCGACTGCGCGGTGCCGGCCGCGTCGACCGGCGGCTGGCTGACCGAGTTGACGCGGGGCACGATCAGGATGACGAGGGCCATCAGCGCGCCGATGACGACGAGCGACCGGATCATGTTGCCGACCGATCCACTGGTGTACCTGCTCGGCGCCTCGGTGCTCACATGTCCCATCGTCCCCCACCGGACCGCCACGGCCCAAGACCGGGTCGCCGATAGAGTCCGGGTTGAGAGTTCGGTGCCGTCGACATCCGGAGGGAAAGCGCGCATGACCGCTCGAACCGTCGTCATCGGCGAGGCTCTCATCGACATCGTCCGCGACCCCTACGGCAACCTCGAGGAGCACGTCGGCGGCAGCCCGCTCAACGTCGCGGCAGGGGTGGCCCGGCTCGGCCACCCGGTCGACTTCGCGACCACGATCGGCGCCGACGCTCACGGCGACCGGATCGAGCAGTTTCTCGCCGAGCGCGGGGTGCACCTCCTTCCGACGAGCCACACCGCCGACCCGACGTCCACGGCACTGGCCGAGCTCGACGAGACCGGCGCCGCGGCATACACGTTCGACCTGCACTGGAACCTGCCGCCCGTGCCCCTCGCAGACGCCACCGGCCATCTCCACACCGGCTCGATCGGGGCCATGATCGACCCGGGTG
>JBDTBX010000472.1:0-7912 GCA_039923915.1 Nostocoides sp.
ATGGAGAAGGCCTACCGCGACTACGGGCACGACATCGACAACACCGACACTGTCATCGAGGCGGGCCTCGGGTTCGCCGTGGCCGTCGACAAAGAGCGGCCATTCCGGGGGCACGGAGCCGTCCTCGCCCTCAAGGCGCACGGCGTCCCCGCCCGCCGGCTCGTCCAGGTCCGACTGACCGACCCGGAGCCGCTGCTTTTCCACGGCGAGGTGCTGTACCGCGATGGGCGGCCGGTCGGATACCTACGCGCAGCCTCCTACGGCTGGACGCTCGGTGGCGCGGTCGGTCTCGCGCTCGTCGAGGCCGACGAGCCGGTGACGGCGGCGTGGCTGGCCGCCGGGACGTGGGAGGTCGACGTCGCAGGCGGCCGACACATCGCCGAGGTGTCTCTGCGCCCGATGTACGACCCGACCAACGAGCGGATCAGGGCCTGACCATGGCCGACCGTTGGCTCCTGCTGCCGAGCCCGTTCCTCGGGCCCGCGGCATACGGTCCGCTTGCAGACGTTCTTGCGGCACACAGCGACGCGGCCCGGGTGGCCGACCTCCCGCCGTCGCCGTTCACACCACCTGACGTGCTCGCGTCGTTCGCCGCCCAGGCCGCGGACTTCGCCGTCACCGCCCTGGTGCCGCACAGCAACGCCGGTCTCTACGCCCCCTCGATCTGGGCCACCACACCCACCGTGGCGGCCACGATCTACGTCGACGCGGCCCTGCCCGCTCCCGATGCGACGCAGACGCCGCTGGCTCCGCCCGCGTTCGCCGACCACGTGGCCGTCATGGCCGGCGACGACGGGCTGCTCCCGCCGTGGACCCGTTGGTGGGATGCCGCCGAGCTCGGGCCGCTCTTCCCGTCGCCGGAGTGGTTCACCCGGGTGGACCGGAACGCGCCAGCCGTGCCCGCGGCATACGTGCGGTCGTTCCTGCCCGTGCCGGCCGGCTGGACAGTGGAGCCCAACGCCTACCTGGCCTTCGGCGAGACGTATGCCGCGGAGCTGAGCACCGCGCGCGACCTCGGCTGGCCGGCAGACGTCATGGACGGTCAACACCTCCACCTGCTCACCGACCCGGACGGCGTGGCCGCTCGGATCCGGGCTCTCCGCGAGAGATGTGCAACCCAGGGGGCGGCTCAGTTGCCGAAGCGGCGGTTGCGCTCTCCGTAGGCGCGCAGGGCCCGTAGGAAGTCGACGTGGCGGAAGTCCGGCCAGTACGCCTCACAGAAGTAGAACTCGCTCTGCGCGCTCTGCCACAGGAGGAATCCGCCGAGCCGCTGCTCCCCCGACGTACGGATGACGAGATCCGGGTCGGGCTGGCCCTTGGTGTAGAGGTGCTTGGCGATGTGGTCGACCGTGAGCTCGTCGGCGAGATCCTCCAAGGTCGCTCCAGCGGCTGCATGCTCCTGGAGGAGTGACCGCACCGCGTCGGCGATCTCGCGCCGGCCGCCATAGCCGACGGCCACGTTGACGAGCATGCCGTCGACATCCCGGGTCGCGTCGGCCGACTCCTTGAGCGACTGGGCCGTGCGCTGGGGCAGCAGGTCGAGGGCTCCCACAGGATTGAGCCGCCACTTCCGCTCGTCGGCGAGCTCGGAGACGGCGTTCTCGATGATGTGCAGGAGCGGGTCGATCTCGGCAGCCGGCCGGTTGAGGTTGTCGGTCGACAGCAGCCACAGGGTCACGACCTCGACGCCGGCCTGGTCACACCAACCCAGCAGGTTGGCGATGTTGTCGGCCCCGGCCTGGTGCCCCTGAGCCGTGTTGGCGCCCCGCAACTTGGCCCAGCGACGGTTGCCGTCGAGCATGACTCCCACATGCCGTGGAATCGCTTGCGGCGCAAGGCTCTTGGCCAGGCGACGCTCGTAGGCCGCGTAGACGAGGTCGCTGAGAGCCCGGCGGGGGGCCACTGCTCGAGAGCCGTCTGATGCCACAGGGCACACGCTACCGCCCGCGCCTGCGAGCACCCCGTCGACCATCGGCAGATGTCGTGAAGGCCTCGTGAAGGCCTCGTGAAGGCCGAAATGTGCAGGTTACGGACCCGTAGGTTTACAGTGGAGGTATGCCGCGCAACGCACCGGAGGCCCTCGTCGACCAGGTCGCCGAGGCCGTCAAGCCCCGCCTCCGGGGCTGGTTGCATCTGGCGATGTCGCCCCTGACCCTCGCCGCCGGGATCGTCCTGGTCGCCCTGTCACCGAGCGCGGCCGCCCGATGGTCCGCTGCGGTCTTCACCGCCACAGCGGTCCTGCTCTTCGGCATCTCGGCGGTCTACCACCGGGGCAACTGGTCCCCCAAGGTGTCGGCCGTCCTCAAGCGGTTCGACCACTCGAACATCTTCCTCATCATCGCCGGGAGCTACACGCCCTTCGCCCTGCTGCTCCCCCGCGACCAGGGCAAGACCCTGCTGCTCATCGTGTGGGTCGGCGCCCTGCTCGGCGTCCTCTTCCGGGTGTTCTGGGTCGGTGCTCCGCGGTGGCTCTACACGCCTGTCTATGTGCTCCTGGGCTGGGTCGCCGTCTTCTACATCCGTCCGCTTCTGCACTACGGCGGCGCGACCGTGCTGACCCTGATCTGCGTCGGCGGCGGCCTCTACACCCTCGGCGCGCTCGTCTACGCGACCAAGCGCCCCAACCCCTCACCGCGCTGGTTCGGCTTCCACGAGATCTTCCATGCGCTCACCATCGCCGCCTTCGTCACGCACTACGTCGCCGCGTCGATGGTCATCTACGCGCAGCACAACGCCGCCTGAGCCCGGTGGGCGGGCTGCGCCTCAGGACGCCTGGGACGGCTTGTCCCCACCCCTGACCGGCGGCGCCGGCCCGTCGCCCTCATTCGCCTGGGCCTCCCCACCGGTCCGATGGGCGTCCTTTTGCCGGTAGGACATCCGCCGCATCCGCGCGTTCATGTTGCGCATGAGCAGGTAGAGCGCGACGGCGAGGACGAAGAAGGCAACGAAGCCCCACACCCCCGGGGTCACATCAGCGCTGGGTGGCATCAGGCACTCCTCTCGAGGCGGCTGTCATGGATGAGCGCGAGGCCCGACCGGGAGGCCAGGGCGGTGGCTTCGTCGGCGGAACCGAGCCCGGCGAACAGGTCGTCCTCGCCCTCGGCGATCGGGACGAAGGACGCGGCGGCCTCGAAGTCCTCGTAGGGCCACTCACGTTGCTGCACCTCGCGCGGCACCTTGAACCACGTCCCGTCGGGGTCGATCTGGGTACGGTGCGCCAGCAGGGCCCGGTCGCGGACGTCGTAGTAGTCGGCTGCGTGGATCCGCGTGGTCACGACCCGTTCGGCGCGGTCCCACCCGGCCAGCCACTCGGCATACGGACTCTCCTCGCCCATCGCGACCAGGGCGTCGTGCAGGGCCTGGATCCGGGCCTTGGTGAAGCCGCCGTTGTAGTAGAGCTTGAGGGGCTGCCACGGCTCACCGGTGTGCACGTATGCCGCGGGGTCGCCGGCCGCATCGAAGGCCGCGACCGATACGACGTGGCACATGACGTGGTCGGGATGGGGGTAGCCACCGTTCTCGTCATAGGCCGTCATGACGTGCGGACGGAACCGGCGGATCTCACGGACCAGGGCCTCGACCGTGACCTCGCGTGGCTCCAGCGCGAAACAGCCCTCGGGCAGCGGAGGCAGTGGATCGCCCTCGGGCAGTCCGGAATCGACGAACCCGAGCCACGTGTGCTCGACGCCGAGGATCGCCTGCGCGGCGGCCATCTCGTCGCGCCGCACCTGAGCCAGGTCCCGCAGGATGTGCGGGTCGTTCTTAAGCGCTGGGTTGAGGATGTCACCACGCTCACCTCCGGTGCACGACACCACAAGGACCTCCACGCCGGCGGCGACGTACTTGGCCATCGTCGCCGCACCCTTGCTCGACTCGTCGTCGGGATGCGCGTGGACACACATGAGGCGCAACCGCTCGGTCACGTGGCGGGACCTTCCGTATCGGCGTGCGTGGGCATCGCCCACAATGAACTCGCGTCCATCCTCTCATCACCTCCACCGAAGGATTTGTATGCCGCTCCCCCGCCCCGCTGCCGGTACCGGTCGCTGGTGGGTCATCGGAACCATCGGTATCGGTATCGGCATCGCGCTCGCGGTCTGGCTCGGCCTGGCCAACTCGGTCGGCGCGGTCACGTGGGACGTCACGGCATACAAGGTGGAGAGCGACGCAAGCGTGCGCCTCGGGTTCGATGTCCACCGGCCCTCGGGAACGGCCGTGATCTGCCACGTCGTGGCTCTCGACACCCATTTCGGGACGGTGGGCTCACTCGACGTCCTGGTGGCCGCCACCCAGGCGGCGTCCGTGCACCAGGACGTGACGATCCGCACCGCGTCGCGGGCAGTCACCGGCGATGTGAAATCGTGCGAGAAGGCCTGAGCGCGTTATCCTTGTCCTTTGCACATTCCGTGGTCTGGGTCGCGAGGCGGCCCGGACCTTCGCATGTGTCCCGCAGCGACCCCTTTCGCGGGACGGCGCAGCACCCCGAACCACCCCGAGGAGTACCCCGTGAGCGAGCACACCGTCGCGACCAGCTACCTGACCCAGGAGTCCTTCGACCGCCTCAAAGCCGAGCTCAAGGAGTTGTCCGGACCGGGGCGCGTCGAGATCGCCAAGAAGATCGAGGACGCGCGCCTCGAGGGCGACCTCAAGGAGAACGGCGGCTACCACGCGGCCAAGGACGAGCAGGGCAAGATGGAGGCGCGCATCCGCCAGCTCACCCAGTTGCTCGACAACGCCACGATCGGCGCGACCCCGCCCGACGACGGCATCGTCGAGCCGGGCATGGACATCACGGTCGAGATGTTCGGCGACAAGGTGCGCTTCCTGCTGGGCTCCCGTGAGATCGGAGACGACGCCGACATCGAGGTCTACTCCGAGCAGTCCCCCCTCGGCGCCGCGATCATGGGCAAGAGCGTCGGCGACAGCGCCTCGTACAACGCGCCGAACGGCAAGACCATCAACGTCAAGATCGTCAAGGTGATCCCGCACAAGCACTGAGCTGACCCCGGCCGGGTCGTCCAGTGGCCGGGCGGGCAGATGCTCCACTCGGCGAGGTCTTTGCTGATCCGGTCCCTGATGGCGGTACGGGGGGGTGACGATCGCGATCTGGTCATTCGGCCGGACCACTCGCCACCAGGTGGCTAGGAGTTCTCGGGCCGGCCGACCTGAACCGTGTAGCCCTTGGCGCGGAGCACCCGCAGGACCTCTTCGCAGTGGGCGGGGCCCTTGGTCTCGAGTTGGACGGTGATCTCGACGTCGTGGATGGCCAGGGTCGAGGCCGTGCGCAGGTGCTCGACCTCGACGACGTTGGCGTCGGTCTCGGCGCAGTCGAGCAGCAGCTGCGCCAGCCGGCCCGGACGGTCGGGGACGCGAACGGTGATCTGAAGATAGCGCCCGGCCGCGGTCATGCCGTGCCGGATGATCCGCAGCATGAGTATCGGGTCGATGTTGCCGCCGGAGAGAACGGCGACAAGCGGCCCGTCCCAGTCCTTGGTGCCCTGGGACTGCATGAGGTGCGCCACCGCCGCACCGCCGGCAGGCTCGACGACCATCTTGGCGCGCTCGAGGAGGAAGAGCAGGGCTCGCGACAGGCTGTCCTCGGACACCACCTCGACCCCGTCGACGAGGTCGCGCACGAGCGGGAACGTCACGGTGCCCGGGAGCCCGACGGCAATCCCGTCGGCCATCGTCGCCATGTTGCGGAACAGCGTCGGTTTCCCGGCCTTCAAGGACAGGGGGTATGCCGCGGCCTGGGCCGCCTGCACCCCAATCACCGTCGTGTCGGGTTTGACGTCCTTGACCGCGATGGCGATACCAGCCAGCAGGCCCCCGCCACCGGTGCTCACGAGAATCGTCCGGACGTCGGGGCACTGATCGAGGATCTCCAGGCCACACGTGCCCTGACCGGCCACGATGTCGGTGTGGTCGAAGGGGTGGATGAGAACCGCGCCGGTGTCGATCTCGGACTGTTTGGCCACGACGAGGGCGTCCTCGAGGGTCTGGCCGGTCAGTTCGACCGTTGCTCCGTAGCCCTTGGTCGCGGCGATCTTGGGCATGGGCGCCCCGAGCGGCATGTAGATGCGGGCCTCGATGCCCAGCATCCTGGCCGCGAGCGCCACGCCTTGGGCGTGGTTGCCGGCGCTCGCCGCCACGACACCGCGCGCCTTCTCCTCGGGGGTGAGCCGGGACATCCGGGTGTAGGCACCGCGCACCTTGAACGACCCGGCGCGCTGGAGGTTCTCACACTTGAGGAACACATCGACGCCGGACCGTTCGGACAACGCCCGGTTGTGCTCCAGCGGTGTGGGCTCGATGACCTCGGAGAGAATCTCGCGCGCCGCGCGAATGTCGTCAGGGGTCACCGTCACCGTCGCCATGGAGCGCAGGCTACCGCTGCCCGAGGATCACTCGCTGGTGCGTCGGTTGAACGCCCGGATCGCGAGCGGAGCCATCACCACGGCGATGAGGAGCGACCACGCGATCGACACCGGCACGGCGTGCTGGAGCGGCCACGCGGACGAGGTCGGCAGGACGCCGGTGTTGCCCCAGGCCTCGCGCATCGCCTGGACCAAGGAGGAGAGGGGGTTCCACTCGGCGATGTGCCGGATCACACTCGGCATGCCCTGTGTCGGCGCGAAGGTGTTGGCCAGGAAGGTGATGGGGAACATCGTCGAGAACATGACGCCGTTGACCGCCTCGACCGAACCGAGGGAGGACCCGACGTAGATGCCGATCCAGATCATGGCGAAGCCGAAGAGGAGCAGGAGGGCGTAGCCGAGGACCGCCTTGGGTACGCCCTCGTGGATCCGCCACCCCACGACCAGTCCGGTCAGCGACATGACGACGACGCCGATGCTGGAGTGGATGATGCTGGACACGCTGCGTGCGATGAGGACGCCGGCCCGGCGGATCGGCAACGACCGGAAACGGTCGATGATCCCCTTGTCGAGGTCGTTGTTGAGACCGACGGCCACGATGAAGGAGGAGAAGGCCATCGTCTGCGCCATGATCCCGGGCAGCAGCCACTCGCGGTAGCTGCCGCCGGGGATGCTGATCGATCCGCCGAAGACGTAGGCGAAGAGCACGACGAACATGACCGGCTGGATGGTCACGTCGGTGAGCATCTCGGGCTGTCGCTTGGTGTGGATCAGGTTGCGGCCGATGAGGGCCCGGATCTGGCGGAGGAACGAGCTCCCGGCCGGGGGGATGAACCGCTGGCCGACGTCGACCGTCTCGCCCGGTGCCGGCGGGGCGGGGGCCGAGGTCGGGGTCTCGGTGCTGCTCATGCGCTCAGCTCCTCGGTCTCGGTGCTGGCCTCGGCGGCGCGGTGGCCGGTGAGGTGAAGAAAGACGTCGTCAAGGCTCGGCCGCTTGAGCCCGATGTCGTCCAGCTCGATGCCGGCGCGCTCGAAGACCTCGGCGATCCGAGTGATCGCCGACAGTCCCTCTGCCGGGGCGGTGAACTGCCGGTCAGGAACGTCAAGGTGCACCTCGGGCACCTCGGCGCGGATCAGCCGCTCGGCCTCCGGCAGGTCATCTGCGCGCGACACCGTGACGACCAGACTCGCCCGCCCGGACTGATCCTTGAGCTGGAGCGGCGTGCCCTGGGCGATGATCCGGCCCTTGTCGATGACCACGATGTCGTCGGCGAGGTGGTCTGCCTCCTCGAGGTACTGGGTCGTGAGGAGCAGCGTCTTGCCCTCGTCGACCAGCTGGCGCAGAACGTCCCACAACTCGACCCGGCTGCGAGGATCCAGGCCCGTCGTCGGCTCATCGAGGAAGAGCACCGGAGGGGCGGCGATCAGGCTGGCCGCGAGGTCGAGGCGGCGGCGCATGCCGCCGGAGTACTTCTTGACGACCTTGTCGCCGGCATCGGTGAGCGAGAACCGCTCGAGCATCTCGGCCGTCCTGTC
>JBDTBX010000473.1:0-8734 GCA_039923915.1 Nostocoides sp.
TGGAGGCCGCGATGTCGGTGATCCGCCGTTGGGCGATCTCGCCGATCGCGTCCTCGCCCGGCGCCGGCGGCACCCAGTCGGGCCACCACACGACGATGGGGGAGTCGGCGAGCAGGAGCGGGGTGAGCACGCTGCGACCATGGGGGGTCAGTCCGCCGTACATGCGGCAGACGATGACCTCGCTGGCGCCGGCATCCCCGCCGACGCGGATCTGCGCGTCGAGCCGGGTCTTGCCTCGCTTGTTGCCGGAGGCGATGACGACGATCCGGCACGGGTGCTGGTGGCTCGCGAGGTTGGCGACCTCGATCGACTCCTCGACCCGTGCCTCGTCAGCGACGATGACGAGGGTGAGGACCCGTGACAGCGCGATCGCACCCACGTCTCCGCGGAGCCGGACCAGCCGCTTGGAGATGTCGGCCGTCGTGCAGTCGGGCAGGTCGACGATCATGGCAGCCTCCACTCGCGGCCGTCACGGGCCATCAGCTCCTCGGCACTGCGGGGGCCCCAGCCGCCGGAGACGTACTGATCGATCCCGCCCTTCTGTCGGGCCCAGTAGCGTTCGATCGGGTCGAGGATCTGCCAGGAGAGCTCGACCTCCTCGTGCCGGGGGAAGAGGGGCGGGTCGCCGAGGAGGACGTCGAGGATGAGCCGCTCGTAGGCCTCCGGGCTGGACTCGGTGAAGGCCCGGCCGTAGCCGAAGTCCATCGTCACGTCGCGCACCTCCATCTGGGCGCCGGGGACCTTTGCGCCGAAGCGAAGGGTCACCCCTTCGTCGGGCTGGACCCGGATGACGATGGCGTTCTGGCCGAGCTCTTCGGTGGCGGTGTGCTCGAACGGCAGGTGCGGCGCCTTCTTGAAGACGACGGCGATCTCGGTGACCCGCTTACCGAGCCGTTTGCCGGTTCGTAGGTAGAACGGGACACCCGCCCAGCGGCGGGTGTCGATGTCGAGGCGCACCGCGGCATACGTCTCGGTCGTCGAGTCGGTCCCGACGCCCTCCTCCTGGACGTAGCCGCGCACCCGCTCCCCGCCCTGCCAACCCTGGGCGTACTGTCCGCGGGCGGTCGCGGTGGACAGGTCCGCGGGCAGGCGGACCGCGGACAGGATCTTCTCCTTCTCGGCGCGCAGGTGGTCGGCGCGGAACGAGACCGGCTCCTCCATCGCGGTGAGGGCGAGCAGCTGGAGCAGATGGTTCTGGATCACGTCACGGGCTGCGCCGATGCCGTCGTAGTAGCCGGCTCGGCCGCCGATGCCGATGTCCTCGGCCATCGTGATCTGCACGTGGTCGACGTAGTTGGCGTTCCATACCGGCTCGAACAGCTGGTTGGCGAAGCGCAGCGCGAGCAGGTTCTGGACGGTCTCCTTGCCGAGGTAGTGGTCGATCCGGAACACCGCATCGGGTGGGAAGACGCTCTCGACGATCGCGTTCAGCTCGCGGGCGCTGGTCAGGTCGTGCCCGAACGGCTTCTCGATGACGACCCGGCGCCATGACCCGCTGGGCTCGGTCGACAGACCGGAGCGCTGCAGCTGCTCGCACACCACGGAAAACGAAGCCGGCGGGATGGACAGGTAGAAGGCGTGGTTGCCCCCTGTGCCGCGCGTCGCGTCGAGCTTCGCCAAGGTCGTGGCGAGCCGGTCGAACGCGTCGGGGTCGTCGAAGCTCCCGGGGACGAAGCGCAACCCCTCGGCCAGGCCACGCCACACCTCCTCCCGGAACGCCGTGCGGGCGTGGGCCCGCACGGCGTCGTGGAAGACCCCCGCGAAGTGCTGGTCCGACCAGTCCCGCCGGGCGAATCCGGTGAAGGAGAAGCCCGGCGGGAGCAGTCCCCGGTTGGCCAGGTCGTAGACGGCCGGCATCAGCTTCTTGCTCGCGAGGTCCCCGGTCACCCCGAACATGGCCAACCCGCATGGGCCGGCGATTCTGGGCAGCCGCTTGTCGCGCGGATCGCGCAGCGGGTTGGACGTGCGTGACACCGAGGCCGGGCTCATGCAACTCCTTCGCCGACAGGTGGGGCCGCAAGGCCCTAGTTGCTGACCTTGGCGAGCTCGGCGCTCACACCGGCGAGCAGCTCGGTCCACGACTTCTCGAACTTGTCCACGGCCTGGACCTCGAGCAGGTCCGTGACGTCGGCGTAGGAGATGCCGAGACCGTCCAGCGCGTCGAGCACACCACTGGCGTCGGCGTAGTTGGCGGTGACTGCCGTGGGGTCGACCGTGCCGTGGTCGGCGACCGCTGCGAGCGTCTTCTCCGGCATCGTGTTGACCGTGTTGTCGGCGACGAGGTCGTCGACGTACATCGTGTCCTTGTAGGCCGGGTCCTTGACGCCTGTCGAGGCCCACAACGGGCGCTGCTTGTGGGCGCCGGCCTCGGCCAAGGTGGCCCATCGCGGGGTCGAGAAGACCTCCTCGTAGGCCTGGTAGGCGAGCCTGGCGTTGGCCACACCGGCCTTTCCCTTGAGCGCCGTGGCCTCCTCGGTGCCGATGGCGGCGAGCCGCTTGTCGACCTCGGTGTCGACCCGGGAGACGAAGAACGAGGCCACCGAGTGGATCGTCGACAGGTCCTTTCCGGCCTCGCGGGCCTGCTCGAGGCCGGCGAGGAAGGCGTTCATCACGGCCCGGTAGCGGTCCAGACTGAAGATGAGCGTTACGTTGACGCTGATTCCGGCCGCAAGCGCGGAGGTGATGGCCGGCACGCTCGCTCGCGTTGCCGGGATCTTGATGAGCACGTTGGGCCGGTCGACAGCGGCATACAGCGCCTTGGCCTGCTCGACGGTCGCCTCGGTCTGGTCCGACAGACGGGGGTCGACCTCGATGGACACCCGGCCGTCCTTGCCGCCGGTCGCGTCGTAGATCGGTCGGAAGACGTCGCAGGCGTCGCGGACGTCATGGGTCGTCAGCGCGAAGACGACGTCGTCGACGCCCTTGCCGGCCTCGGCCAGCTCGGTGAGCTGGGTCGTGTAGGTCTCACCGTTGGCCAAGGCCGTCTGGAAGATGGTCGGATTGGTCGTCACACCGACGACGCCCTGGTGCTCCATGAGCTCCTTGAGGTTGCCGGAGACGATCCGCTCGCGGGAGAGGTCGTCGAGCCAGATGGAGACGCCCGCGTCGGCGAGCTGCTGGACTGCGTTCTCGGTCATGTCAGTGTCACTTCCGGTTGGGGGCCGCGCAGTGCACGGCGTGTGGATGGGTAGTTCGGTTCTCAGTCGACCATGCCCCGGGCGGCGGCCGGGACGACGGTCGGGACGATGCCGGCCTTGGCCGACGCGATGGACTTCCTGGCTGCCGCCACGACGGCCTGGGGCGTGAAGCCGAACTCGCGGAAGAGGGTGGCCCCGTCGGCGGAGGCGCCGAAGTGGTCGATGGCGATGATCTGGCCAGCGTCGCCGACGAGGTCACGCCAGCCCTGCGGGACGCCGGCCTCGACGCTGACCCGAGCCCGGACGGCCGGAGGCAGCACCTTGTCCTGGTAGGCCTTGGTCTGCCGCTGGAACCACTCGAGGCACGGCACCGACACCACGCGGGTCCCGATGCCGGCCTTCTCCAGGGTGGCCCGGGCTTCGACGGCAATGGCGACCTCGGACCCGGTGGCGATGAGGATGACGTCGGCGGTCGCGGTGCTGGCGTCGTAGAGGACGTAGGCGCCCTTGGCGACGCCAGCGGCGCTGGCGGCGCCGCCCTTGCCGCGGTCGTAGATCGGTAGGTTCTGGCGCGAGAGGACCAACCCGGCCGGTCTCTTGTTCTTCAGGATGGCGGCCCAGCCGGCGGCGGTCTCGTTGGCGTCGGCGGGGCGGACCACGTCGAAGTTGGGGATGAGTCGCAGTGAGGCGATCTGCTCGACCGGCTGGTGGGTCGGCCCGTCCTCGCCGAGGCCGATCGAGTCGTGGGTCCAGACGAAGGTGACGGGCAGGTCCTGGATCGCGGCCAACCGCACGGAGGCCCGCATGTAGTCGGAGAAGACGAGGAACGTGCCGCCGTACGGACGGGTCAGCCCCTCGAGGGCGATGCCGTTGAGGATGAGGCCCATGCCGAACTCACGGATGCCGAAGTGCAGGGTGCGCCCGTAGGGGCCGCCGCTCCATTCGCGGGTCTGCTTGCTCGTCGGGATGAACGACGGTTGGCCGTCCATCGTCGTGTTGTTGGACTCAGCCAGGTCGGCCGAGCCTCCCCACAGCTCGGGCATGACATCGGCGAGGGCGGTCAGCACCTTGCCCGACGCCGCACGGGTGGCGATGCCCGAGGCGTCGGCCGGGAAGACCGGCAACGCCTTGTCCAGGCCCGCGGGCAGGTCGCCGGCGAGGAGCCGGTCGAGCAGGCCGGCCCGGTCGGCGTTGGCCCGCCGCCACGCGGCATACCCCTTGTTCCAGGCCTGGTGCGCGGCCTTGCCTCGGGCCATGACCTTGCGGGTGTGGCGAAGCAGGTCGCGCGGGACCTCGAAGGTCTTCTTCAGGTCGAACCCGAGCAGTTCCTTCAGGCCCTCGATCTCGGGAACCCCCAGGGCCGAGCCGTGCGCCTTGCCGGTGTCCTGCTTGGTGGGCGAGGGCCACGCGATGATGGTGCGCAGGAGGATCAGCGTGGGCGTCGTGGACGTCCGTGACTTCTCGCAGGCGGTCAGCAGCTCGTCGACGTTCTCGAGGTAGCCGCCGCTCGTGCCGTCGCCGCGCCAGTCGATGGTCACGGTGTTCCAGCCGTATGCCACGTAACGGGCGGCGACGTCCTCGGAGAACGAGATCTGGGTCTTGTCCTCGATCGAGATGGTGTTCTGGTCGTAGATGAGGGTGAGGTTGCCGAGCTCCTGGTGACCGGCGAGGGCGGAGGCTTCGTGGCTGACGCCCTCCATGATGTCGCCGTCGGAGGCGAGCACCCAGATGTGGTGGTCGAACGGGGAGGTGCCGGGCTTGGCATCGGGGTCGAACAGGCCGCGCTGGCGGCGCTGGGCCATGGCCATGCCGACCGCTGATGCGAGGCCGGAGCCGAGGGGACCGGTGGTGATCTCGACGCCGGTCGTGTGGCCGACCTCGGGGTGGCCCGGGGTCAGTGAACCCCACGTGCGTAGGGCCTGCAGGTCCTTCAGCTCCAGGCCGTAGCCGGAGAGGTAGAGCTGGATGTACTGGGTGAGGCTGGAGTGACCGCAGGACAGGACGAACCGGTCGCGGCCGAGCCAGTGCGAGTCCGACGGATCATGACGCATGACGTTCAGGTAGAGCAGGTAGGCCGCGGGCGCCAGGCTCATCGCGGTGCCCGGGTGTCCGTTGCCGACCTTCTGCACTGAGTCTGCGGCCAGGACGCGGGCGGTGTCGACGGCACGCACGTCCCAGTCGCTCCACTTGGCCTTGCGGGCGATCGGTCGCAGCAAGGTGTCCGAGCGACCGGCGATCGGGCTGGCGGACTTCGTGCGGGAGGTAGGTGACATCGGGGGCCTTCCTGGTCCGGCGACATGGAGCGGGATCGACACACATGACAGGCCCCGGCTCAGGGCCGCACCCGTCGAACAGTCTCAAATCAGCCTAGTCCTTGGTGTGACGCACGTTCCATCCAGCGGCGCGATGACCCGAGGGTGGTCGAGGGGAGCCCATCGGGTGCTGCGTACTTCGTGGGGCGGCCCCGTCGGGCGGTAGGACGGGGCTAGACTCGCGACGTCGATCCGTGAGGGTGACCCCACGACGGACTTCTACCCACGAGGACTGCAGTGACCACCATCGCGAGGCGCGAGCCGCGCTCGACGAACCCCGGTGGCGGGTGGCGCCGGACGTTGGCCGCGTACGTCTCGCTCACCAAGCCGCGCATCATCGAGTTGCTGCTCGTGACGACCGTGCCAGTCATGTTCCTTGCGCGGCGAGGGGTTCCGTCGCTCTGGCTCATCGCCGCGACGCTACTTGGTGGGATCCTCAGTGCCGGTGCGGCGAACACGTTCAACTGCGTCTACGACCGCGACATCGACGAAATCATGCACCGAACCAGCAACCGACCGATGGTCACGGGGGCGATCTCACCGCGCGCCGGAGTCGTGTTCGGCGCCGTCCTCGCGGTCGCCTCGACGGCGTGGTTCTGGTTCGTCGTCAACCCGCTCTCTGCCGTCCTGTCAGTCGCGGCGATCCTGCTCTATGCCGTCGGCTACACCATGATCCTCAAGCGGCGCACCTCCCAGAACATCGTCTGGGGCGGCATCGCGGGCTGCATGCCGACGCTGATCGGCTGGGCCGCGGTCCGCGACCGGGTCGAGTGGCCGGCGATCATCTTGTTCCTCGTCATCTTCTTCTGGACGCCGCCGCACTACTGGCCGCTGTCGATGGCGTTCAAGGACGACTATGCCAACGCCCATGTGCCCATGCTGCCGGTCGAGCGCGGCGCGCTCGCCGTCGCCCGGCAGATCACGGCCTACGCCTGGGTCATGGTGGCGACCTCGCTGGCCCTGGTCCCGGTCGCCCACATGGGCTGGATCTACCTGGTCGCGGCGCTCGTCAGCGGTGGGGTGTTCGTCGCCGAGGCGCACCGGCTGCTCCGGCTGGCCAAGGCCGGCGTCGCCGGCAAGGACCTCAAGCCGATGCGGCTGTTCCACTTCTCGATCACCTACGTGACGCTGCTGTTCCTCGCCGTCGCGATCGACCCGCTGGTCCACCTCACCATCGGCTGACCTGGACCCAACGGTTCGCCGTGGCCTCTCAGCGCACCGTCAGTTGCCCGGTCGGCAGGTCGCGGCCGGAGCGGTACGGACCGACGAGGACGGCGAGACAGGCGATCGCGTGGATGCCAGCCATGACGGTCATGGCCACGACCAGTCCGTATGCCGTGCCGAGCCAGCCCGCGGCCAGCGCGGCGACCGGCATGGTCCCGTAGTTGACGACGGCACTGGAGGTCACCAGCCGCGCCCGGATCTCGTCGGGGATGTAACCCTGGTTGAACGCCGATCGGACGACGTTGCCGCCAACGACTCCCAGCCCGACACCGAACAGGCCGGCGACGACGAGTGCACGGGCGAGGACGCCCTGGGCGAGACCGGCCGCTGGTACGAGCAGGGCGGTCGGGGCCGCGAGCAGCTGGAGCAGTCGCAGGCTCCGGGCGGAGCCCAGGGATCGGCTCAGCCGAGGCGCGATCGCCGCGCCAGCGACTCCGCCGACCGCGCCGAGGGCCAGCAGGAGACCGACCCGGCTGCTCGACAGGCCGACCGTGCGGACGAGGAAGAGGACGAGCAACGTCTGGTAGCCGGTGAGACCGAAGTTGGACGCACCACCGAGCGCGGTCCCGAACCGGAGCATCGGGTCGTGGACCAGGGTGCGCCATCCCTCGGCGATCCGGCTGCGCAGCGGCGGCGGAGTGTCCGTGGCTGCTGGAACAGGCGGCATACGGCGCAGGCAGAAGGCGGAGACCAGGAAGCTCACGGCGTCAAGGAACAGACCCACGGCCGCGTGAACGACGGTGAGCAGGAGCCCTGCGAGTCCGGGTCCCGCCACCTGCATGAAGGACTCGGTCCCGTTGAGCCGCCCGTAGGCCGTGGCGGGATCCGAATCCGCGGCGACTGCGCGGACGAGGCGCGGGTAGGCCGCCCGGAAGAAGACGCTCGCCGTTCCGCTCACGAACGCCACGAGAACCAGTTGGGCCAGGGACAGTCGGCCGAGCAGCCAGGCCACCGGAACCGATACCGACGCGGCGGCCGCCACCAGGTCGGCCGTCATCATGACCCGGCGCGGCTGGAGCCGGTCAACCCATGCGCCGGCCGGTAGGCCGACCACGAGCCAGGGCAGCCAGGTGCAGGCCGTGATGATGCCCATCCAGGTGGCCGTGGCGTGCAGCGAGACCACGGCGACGAGCGGGACGAAGACCGCGGAGGTCGACGAGCCGAGCAGGGAGACGGTCTCGCCGGCCCAGAACACCCGGAACAGGCGGGGCAGGGGAGCGAGCGTCGTCAGGGGCGGCACGGGAAGGCGCGGGAGAAGGCGAGCACGGTGCGTCGCTCGACGCCGTCGTCGGAGATGGCCCGCTCGTGCCACCGGGCGAACACTGACTGGATCTCGACGGCGACCTGCTGCAGCTCCTCTGGGCTGAGGGTCAGCCAGGTCTGGGTGGCGTATGCCGTGTCCGACCAGCGCCTGCTCGTCGGGTTGTCGACGGGGGTTGCCAGCCAGTCGCGCGCCCGCTCGAACTGGCGCTGCAGGGCCTGGTGCGCGGCGGCCGCCTCGGCGGATTCGGCCACCGGGTCGTCGGCGAAGTCGCCCGAGCTCCAACTGAAACCGGCCGTCGCGGGCCGCCACCAACGCTCGCGTCGGTCCCTGGCCAACTCGGGCGCCTCGACGACCAGACCGGCCTCGGCGAGCATCTTGACGTGGTGGCTCACGCTGCCGATGGCGGTCGAGGTCCCCTCGGCGAGGACCGAGGCCGTGGCCGGCCCGTCGACGTACAGCAGGTCGAGAATCCGCGCTCGGGCCGGATTCGCAAGAGCGGCGAGGACGGCGGCGTCGGTCACCCGGCGGTGATCGCGTGCGGCTGTCGAGGTTCTGGGGGACTCAGGTTGCGGCATCCGGTCACCATAGTTGCACAACTAGAATTGTACAAGTCTTCTTGTGAGATGGCGCTCTGCTTGTGCGCTGCCGGCGTCCGGAACCTGGCCTCGGCCGCACAACCGGGCTGCCAACTCGGACACCCGACAGGGATCAGGGCGCGGGGGGACGGGCGCGCAGGGAGAGGACGGCCAAGGTCATCGCCACGACGAGCAGGCTGGCGCCGAGCAGGTGGCTGAGCA
>JBDTBX010000474.1:0-5215 GCA_039923915.1 Nostocoides sp.
TGGACCAGCCTGGTCGACTCGGTGCGCCGCCACACGTCGCAGCACGGCGCGGCCGCTCACACGCACTGACGAACACAGCCCCGACCAACACCTCGCCAGTCCCACGCGCCGTTTGGCAGAGTGCCCCCATGACTGCTGCGCAGCGTGGCCCGGGCCGAGCCCGGCAGGACGCGATCTACCGGGCCGGCGTCTTCGGCCATCACCCGTCGGTCCCGACCGACGCGACCGAGCTGGAGCGTCGCGCGCACAAGGCGATGTCGTCGACTGCCTGGGCGTATGTCGCCGGCGGCGCCGGTGAGGGCGCGACCATGCGGCACAACCGGGAAGCCTTCGACGCCTGGCGCATCGTGCCGCGGATGCTGCACGGCGTGACCACCCGTGACCTGTCGACCACGGTGCTGGGGACCGCGCTTCGGGCGCCGCTGCTGTTGGCGCCCGTCGGCGCCGGTTGTCTTGTCGCACCGGACAGCGACCTGCTCATCGCCCGGGGCGCAGCTGAAGCCGGGGTGCCGTACGTGTTCACCAACCAGGGGTGCAACCCCCTCGAGGACACCGCGGCAGCCATGGGGTCGACGCCGTTCTGGCAGCAGCTCTATTGGTCGACCGACGAAGCGCTCGTCGACTCGATGATCGGGCGGGCCGAGGCTGCTGGTGCTCAGGCTCTCGTCGTCACCCTGGACACCACCATGCTCGGCTGGCGGCCCCGGGACCTCAACATCGGTTCCCTTCCGTTCGCCCGCGGGTTGGGGATCGCCCAGTACACGAGCGACCCGCGGTTCCGCGCCCTCGTCGCCGCGCGGATGGCGGCAGCGTCCGGCCCGAGGGCCAAGGTCGAGGTCACCGTCGGGGCGGTCAAGACGCTGCTGACCATGTCCCGCACCCACCCCGGTGACTTCCGGGAGAACCTGCGCTCCCCTGAGCCGCGGGCAGCCGTCGAAACCTTCCTCGACATCTACTCCAACCCGGCTCTGTCTTGGGCGCACATCGTCACCCTCCGCGAACGGACCCGAATCCCGGTGCTGCTCAAGGGAATCCTGCATCCCGACGACGCGCTACGCGCCTTCGACGAGGGCGTCGACGGAATCGTCGTCTCCAACCACGGGGGCCGCCAGGTCGACCGGTCGATCGCCTCACTCGATGCCCTCGTCGGGATCCGCGAGGCCGTCGGGCGCGACCCCGTCGTCCTCCTCGACAGCGGGGTCCGGACCGGCGCCGACCTGTTCGTCGCGCTCGCGCTCGGCGCCGACGCATGCCTGCTCGGACGACCCCACATCTACGGGCTCGCGCTCGATGGCGCCGACGGCGTGCGTCAGGTCGTCGAGAACGTCATCGCCGAGCTCGACCTCACGATGGGACTTGTCGGCGTCGGCACGATCGCTGCGATCACGCGCGACCAGTTGGTGCCCTCGCCCTGACACCTCACCCCGACAGGACTCCCCAAGGACCTCCATGCCGCCCCAGATGCGGACGGCGGGCGAGCCTCAGTCCGTGCCGAAGCGGCCGCGCGCCTCGACCGGGATGAGCGGCAGGTCGGCGCGAGCCTTGAGCTGCTGCACGGTCCAGCCGTTGCCATCGGGGTCGGAGAACCCGAAGAAGGTGCCGCCGTCGGACAGGTCCAGGACGGTGACCTCGCTGCACTGAACGCCCCGCCCGACGAGCTCGGCCCGAGCGGTTTCGGCGTCGGCGACGACGAGTTGGACACCCTGCAGGCTGCCGGGAGCCATGGCCTTCTGGCTCGGCAAATTGCCGACGACGATCGAGCAGCCCGAGCCACGTGGGGTCAGCTGGGCGACCTCCATGAACTCGTTGACGACGTGGTGGTCCAGGTCGAAGCCGACCTGGTCGCGATAGAAGGCGACGCTGGCGGCAAGGTCACTCACCGGAACGATGACGACTTCGAGGGTCCAGTCCATGGTGCTGATCTCCTTGGTGGGGTTGAGAAACGAGCGTGGGTCAGTTGCTGGTGACGATCTGCTCGAGGCGGTCGTAGCCCTGGGCCATGCCGGACTCCATCCCGCTCTCGACCATGGCGTCGCGGGCCTCCACGGTGCGGCCGACGGTGCGGCCGCGCAGCCGGCTCCGGCCGCCGCCGAGGTCCTCGAACCAGAGGAACTCGATGGTGACTTCGTCCGGCATACCCTCGAACTCGAAAGTCTGGATGGCGAACTCGTTGGTCCGGACCGTGTGGAACAGACCGTGGAAGCTGAACGACCCGTGGTCGGGCGAGTGGTGGGTGTATCGGTACTTGCCCCCGCTCTCGAACGTGTACTCGTCGATCTCCATCCGGTAACCGTCCGGCCCGAGCCACTGCTTGACGATCTCGGGATCACGGTGGGCCTCGAAGAGCGCAGCCAGGGGGGCGTCGAAGTCGCGGGTGAAGTCGATCCACGGCGCTCCGGCCGGGACATCGAGGGCGAGCGCGTTGGTCGTGGACGTCATGGTTTCTCCTTGGGGGTGGTGCGAGCGAGGACGGCGTCGAGCCGCCGGAACTGACGCTCGTGGACCAACCGGTAGCGGTCGATCCACGAGGTGAGGCGCTCGAGGGCGGCCGGGTCCAGGTGCACCGGTCGGCGCTGGGCCTCGCGGGTGCGCGTGACGAGTCCGGCCTCCTCGAGCACGTGGATGTGCCGGGAGATCGCCTGCTTGGTGATCGCGAAGGGGTCAGCCAGCTCGTTGACGGTCGCCGGACCCCGGGAGAGGCGGGCGATGATCTGCCGGCGCACCGGGTCCGCGAGCGCGGCGAAGGCGGCGTCCAGCCGGTCCTCGTCGCTGCGCCCAGACATCGTAGTCAACTCTCTGCTTGATCAATCACTTTGTTTATAATGCCGGTCTGTCGACGGTCTTGTCAACCCCGAAGGTCAGGTCCGTGCGACGGTCGTGAGGCGGGCAGCCCAGGCGGCGAGCGCCTCGCGCACCGCGGGGCTCGCCTCCTCGACGACAGCATCGACGCCCAGGACCCCGATGCCGAACACGGCCCAGACCGGCGACCGAACGTCCATGACGACCCGGCACGAGGCCTCATCAACGGGAGTCACCGTTCCCCAACGGCCGATCCCCGCCTCGATGGCAGCAGCCGGAGCAGCGGCCCGCACGACGACGCGCGCCTGCTCCTCGCCGCGCGAAAGTCCTTGTCGCACATAGGTTGCCGCGCCCCCGCCGGGGATCTCGCGCAGACGGAACAACGACTTGGTGCCCATCGGGTCCCTCAGCCGGTCGAGCCGGAACGAGCGCCAGTCCTGTCGGTCGAGGTCGTAGCCGACGAGGTACCACCGCCGGCCGACAGTGACGAGCCGATGCGGCTCGACGTGTCGACGGACGTCTTCGCCGGCGACCTGGCCACCCCTGGCGCGGTAGACGAACCGGACCCGCTCGCTGTCGCGGGCGGCCTGGGCGAGAGCGGCCAGCACCTCGGCAGCCACCTCCGGGGCCTCCCCGAACGGCGAGTCGACGGTGACCGCCCGGAGCGCCTCGGCCCGCTTCCGCAGCCGCGGCGGGAGGACCTGCACCACCTTGGCGAGCGCCGACAGGGAGGCGTCGGCCAAGGCTCCAGCCGCTGCTCCGGCGGAGCCGCCGAGGGCGACGACGAGGGCGATGGCCTCCTCTTCATCGACCACGAGCGGGGGCATCGACGCCCCGGCGCCGAGCTGGTAGCCGCCCTCGACGCCGCGCGAGGAGCGTACGGGGTAGCCAAGATCGCGGAGCCGCTCGACGTCCCGGCGGAGGGTGCGGTCGCTGACTTCGAGGCGGACGGCCAGCTCGGTGCCCGGCCAGAACCGGTGGGTCTGGAGAAGGGAGAGCAGACGGAGCGCCCGGGAACTCGTGTTGGCCATGAATCCATGATGATCCTGATTGCGGTCAGAAACTGACCGGAAGGCCTTCTAGCGTCGTGGTTGTCAGGCAACGTCCCCCCGAGTTCTCGCCAAGGAGCCCCATGAGCACCACCTCTCCGGTTCGACCCGTGACCGTCGAGCCCCACGAACCTGTGCCCCCGGCATACGATTCCGGCTCGAGCACCGTCGCCCTGGGCCGGCAACCCATCGGCCGGGCCCGGACCGCCGCGCTCGTCTCGCTCTTCCTCGCCTCGGCGATGGAACTGCTCGACGTGACCATCGTCAACGTCTCCCTGCCCACCATCGAGCGCGGACTGCACGCGTCCTCGACCCAGTTGCAGTGGATGATCGC
The DNA here is from genome assembly GCA_039923915.1 of Nostocoides sp. Lineage (GTDB taxonomy): Bacteria > Actinomycetota > Actinomycetes > Actinomycetales > Dermatophilaceae > Nostocoides. The sequence continues at coordinate 4,183 of JBDTBX010000474.1, forward strand.
GGCCTATCCGCTCGCCTTTGCGATAGCCCTGATCACGGGGTCGCGCCTGGGTGACCGGTTCGGGCGCAAGCGGCTGTTCGTCATCGGGCTCGTCGCGTTCACGGTCATGTCGGCGGCCTGCGGGTTCGCCGCGACCGCCGGCACCCTCGTCGTGTTCCGCGCCCTGCAGGGGCTCGGCGCCGCGGCGATGGTTCCACAGGTCCTGTCCAGCCTGCAGGTCATGTATCCCGCAGACGAGCGGGCCAAGGCGATGGGCGCCTTCACCGCGCTCGCGGGGATCTCGACGGTCCTCGGTCCGCTGCTCGGCGCGATCCTCACCGACGCCGACATCGCTGGCTCCGGGTGGCGAGCCATCTTCCTCGTCAACGTCCCGTTGGGGATCGCGGCGATCTTCGCCGCCCTGCGGTTCATCCCGGAGTCCCGATCGACGCGTCGTCCGGGGCTCGACGTGCGCGGCGTCCTCGTCCTGGCGGCCGGGCTGCTCGCGATCCTCTACCCGCTGACGATGGGTCGCGAACTCGGTTGGCCGGTCTGGGTTTTCGCCCTCATCGCCCTCGGCACGGGCATCCTCGGCCTCTGGCTCCGCGGCCAGCACCGCGCCGAGCGGGCCGGTCGCGAGTCGCTCGTCGCGCTCAGCCTCTACCGGTCGCGGGGCTTCGCCGGCGGGACCGGAGTGCAAGTGCTCCTCTTCGTCGGGATCAGCGCCTACTTCCTCGGTCAGACGATCTACCTCCAGGCCGGACTCGGTTGGTCGGTGCTCCAGGCCGGTCTGATCGGCATCCCCTTCGCGGTGACGACGGCAGGCATGGCCGGCTACGGCGTGACGGTCCTCGCGGCCAAGATTGGTCGACGCGTGCTCCAGGTCGGGGCGTTCGTGATGGTCCTCGGACTCGGGGTCCTGGGTATGACTGCGGAAATCGCGACGGCGACCACGAGTGCGTGGATTTTCGTCCCGGGGCTGGTCATCACCGGAGCCGGCTTCGGACTGATGGTCGCTCCGGTCGGCATCTTCACCCTGGCCGATTTTCCGACC
>JBDTBX010000475.1:0-6726 GCA_039923915.1 Nostocoides sp.
GTCGGGAGGTCCTTCAGCGAATGCACCGCGAGGTCGATCTCGTTCTCGCGCAGGGCCCGTCGCAGGGCGGACGCGAAGACCCCCGTCCCGCCGATCGAGGTGAGCGGAGCGTCCGAGGTGTCGCCGTCGGTGACGACGATGACCAGTTCGACCTTGCGGCCGAGGTCACGGACCGCGTCGGCGACCCGGGTGGACTGCGCCACTGCGAGGGCGCTGCGGCGGGTGCCGAGGCGCAGTGCGGGCAACGGGGTTCCGGAGAACGCGTCGGTGACCACGTCGACGGGTTGGTCCGGGCTGGTGCCCATGGTCACGGTGGTCGGCTCTGTCATGGCAGGTCCACACCCTCGGCGGGCGGCGTCGACACGGCGGCCGTCTCGCGGGGATCGAGGTCGAACAGCTCGCGCAGGGCATCGGCATACCGACTCCCCGAGCCGTCCCTGGCCAGCTCCTTGACCCGGACGGTCGGGGTGTGGAACAGCTTCTCCACGATCCGGTGCACCGAGCGACGGACCTCCTCGCGGTCGGTCTCGGACCAGTCGGGGGTCCGGCGCCGGAGGCGGGTCAGCTCGGCATCGACGACGTCGGACGCGCGGGCGCGGAGCGCGGCCACGGTCGGAGCCACGGTCTCCACGGTGCGGGCGGTGAGGTACTCGACGACCTCGCCGACCACGAGGTCGCGCACCTGCTGGACCTGTGGCCCGGTGGCGGTCTCGGCCAGGTCGTCGCGCAGCGTCTCGAGGTCGATCCGGGTGACCCCCGCGAGGGTGCTCACGAGCGGGTCGACGTCGTGCGGCACGGCGAGGTCGACGTAGACCTGCCTGGCACCGTCGCGAGCAGCACCCGCGGCGGTCGCGCGAGCCAGGTCGACGACGAGACCGCTGGCTCCGGTGCTCGTCACGATGACGTCGGCGACGGCGAGCGCGGATCCGAGATCACTCAGGGGAACGGCATAGGCACCGACGCGTTCGGCCAGCCGGACCGCCTTGGCGTGGGTCCGGTTGACGACGGCCAACCGCCCGACGCCGAGGCGCGACGCGGTGGTCGCCGCGAGCGAGGACATGCCGCCCGCACCGACGACGAGGACCTCGAGGGACGGGAGCGGGCCGAGGAGCCGGGCCGCCGCGGCCAGCCCCGCCTCGACGAGGGACACGGACACGGTGTCGATATCGGTCTCGGTGTGCGCCCGCTTACCGACGCGCAGCGCCTGTTGGAAGAGGGTGTTGAGGGCCGGGCCGACCTCGTGCCGCCGCTGGCCCTCGGCGAACGCCTCCCGGAGCTGGCCCAGGATCTGGGCCTCGCCGACGGCCATCGAGTCCAGGCCACAGGCGACCGTGAACGCGTGCGCGATGGCCCGGTCCTCGTAGTGGACGTACAGCTGGTCTCGCAGGTCGTCGCGCGGGACGCCGGTCACCTCGACGAGGGCATCGGTGAGGTCGGCGAGGCCGCCGTGGAAGGCCGAGACGTCGGCATACACCTCGGTGCGGTTGCACGTGGAGACGACGAGCGCCTCCTCGACGTGCTCGCCCGAGAGAAGGTGCGACCCGAGGCGGGCGCGTCCAGGCGCGTCGAGCGCGACCGACTCCAGGAGGGCCAGCGGCGCAGTGCGGTGGGAGATGCCGAGGGCGAGCAGGCTCACGCACGCACCTCCTGCAGGTCGGCCGGCTCGAACTTCTGTTGCTCGTGGAACGCGAGGATCTGCAGCTCGGTCGACAGGTCGACCTTGCGGACGACGACCCCGTCGGCGACGGTGAGCATCACCGGGGCGAAGTTGAGGATGGACCGCACGCCGGCCTCGACGAGCCGGTCGCTGACGTCCTGGGCCGACTCGGCCGGTGTGGTGATGACGCCGATGGCGAGGCCCTCGCCGACCAGCTGTGGCAGGTCGGTGACCGGGCGGACGACGAGCCCCCCGATCCGCTCGCCGTGGAGCAGCTCGTCCTGGTCGAGGAGGGCCACGATCCGGAAGCCCTTGGTCGCAAAGCCGCGGTAGGCCGCGAGCGCCCGTCCGAGGTTGCCCATCCCGACGATGGCCACCGGCCAGTCGTGGGTGAGCCCGAGGGCCAGGGAGATCTGGTAGGCGAGGTGGTCGACGTCGTAGCCGACGCCCCGCACGCCGTAGGAGCCGAGCTGGGAAAGGTCCTTGCGGACCTTGGCCGACCCGACCCCCGTCGCGGTGGCCAGGTCCTCGGAGGAGATCGACGCGGTGCCCTGCTCGGCGAAGCCGCGCAGGGCCCGCAGGTACTCGGGGAGTCGGGCGACCGTCACTTCGGGGATGCCCCGACGAGCGCTCTGGTCGACCGACACGATGCTGCGCACTCCTTAGTTGATGCCCGCCGTCCACACTACGTCCTTGTGAACCGCCGCACAAAGTCATCAGGGCCCCGGTGAGATCGGTCACGGGGGCATGGGCTATGTGGTCGTGAGCGCCTCGCGCAACCGGACCGGATCGACCCGCCAGTAGTCGTGCTGCCGGCCGTCGACGAGCGTCACCGGGATCATCTCCGCGTATCGGGTGCCGAGCTCGGGGTGATCCAGGATCGACACCTCGGTCCAGCCCACCCCGAGGTCGGCGCACACCTCGGCGACGATGCCGCGGGCCACCACGCACAGGTGGCACTCCGGCTTGCCGATGAGGGTCACGCGGGGGGCGCCGGAGTCCGTCACGCACACCACCGTATGCCGGCCGGGCCGGACCTGCGGTGGCGCTCGCAACAGCATTCGGGGGCGATCTGGGGAAGAATGCCCGCTCAGGAGGTCGACATGGGACGAGCGGGCGACACCGCCCGGCGGTGGTTGCACCGTGGGCGCGATGCCGCGCGCCCGCACGGCGTCCTGACTCGTGCGCCCATGGCCGGTCTCACCCCGGGATACGCCATGGCCTCCCCGGGCCGCCACCTCGGGGCGCGACGGTTCCTCGACGACCTGCGCACCGTCCTGTCCGCGATCGACGGGCCGCACGCGCCGGTCCTCTCCGACGGGGCCGCGCGCGCCGGGTTCGCCGAGGGGCAGGCGCCGAGCGACTTCGAGCGGATCGCCGCCCTCGTCGAGCTGGCCCAGAAGGGCGACGCCGAGGCGTTCGGGATCATCTATGAGCGCTACGTCGATCAGGTCTACCGCTTCCTCTACGTGCGGGTCGGCAACGCCCAGGTGGCCGAGGACCTCACGAGCGAGACGTTCATGCGGGCGCTGCGCCGGATCGACTCGTTCTCCTGGCAGGGGCGCGACATCGCCGCCTGGTTCATCACCATCGCCCGGAACCTGATCATGGACAACGCCAAGTCGGCGCGCTATCGGCTCGAGGTGTCGACCGCCGACATGCTCGACGCCGACCAGCGCGCCGACGCCGCACCCGAGGCAGAGGTGTTGACCCGGGTGCGCGACGCCCGGCTCGTCGACGCGATTAAGACGTTGAAGCCTGAGCAGGCCGAGTGCCTCGTGCTCCGTTTCCTCCAGGAGCTGTCCCTCGCCGAGACCGCCGAGGTGCTCGGCAAGTCCCAGGGCGCGGTCAAGCAGCTGCAGCTGCGGGCCGTCCGCGCGCTTCGCAAGGAACTGGAGGGCGAGGAATGGTGACCTCCCTCGCGCGTGACCTCGGCGGCGCGGCGTCGTTGTCAGAGTGTGGAACCGGTTGGAGCAGTGAGCAGGTGAGCCCATGCCTTTGCTGATGCGTGCCGCTGACCGCCTCGAACGCGGGCTGGTCGGTGACCCGGTCACGTCCGCCGAGCTGACCGAGCTCGTCCGGATCGCCCACGCCCTGCCGCCGGCCAGTCGGCTCGTGCCCGGACCGTCGGCCGACTTCGTGGCCCGGCTCGGCGTGCACCTGCGCGAGGAGGCTGCCCTCCGTCCGGTCCCGGTGGCTGCCCCGTCGCCCGCCAAACGGTCGTCGGCCCGGGCTGTTGCTCCGGGCCCTCGCACCCCGACCGTCCTGCACCTCGGGGGCCGCGGGCTCCGGGCCGGGCTGGCGGCTGCGGTCGTGGCCGTCGTCCTGCTCAGCGGTCTGGGCATCGCTTCCCGCTCGGCCGTGCCCGGCTCCCTGCTCTACCCGGTCAAGGAGCTCCTCGACAAGGCCGCCGTCGGCCTGGCCGGCTCGCACTACGACACCGGCATGACCTACCTCGGCCAGGCCCAGGAGCACGTGAGCGACGCCCGCAAGCTCGCCACGTCGCACGCCTCAGCGCCGCCGATCAACGTCTCCCTGACCTCCGCCATCAGTGACGTCCAGTCGGCGCAGCAGGAGTTCACGACCGACTACGCCCGGGCCAGGGCCGACCGCGACATCCTCGCGATGCGCGACTTCGCCGCCCAGGTGCTGCCGCAGCTCGACGCCCTCCGCCCGTCCACCCCGCCCGCGGCCGTTGCGACCCTCGACCGTCTCGTCGACCTGCTTCGTCCGTATTCCGCGGGGCCGGGTCTGCCCGGAACCCTCCCCGGCGGCGGGACGACCGGTCCGGGCGGGCTGCCCAGTGGTGGGTTGCCCGGGGCTCCGACTGCCGGGCCTGGGGCGTCGTCCGATTCTGGTCAGCCCGGGGCCAGCGGTTCCACGAGCGGCGTCGGACTGCCGACGACCGTGCCCGGCGGAGGCATCGTCGGGGCCAACCCGACCTCACCGGGGATCAGCGTGAGCCTCCCCGGGGTCTCGGCGACCGTCGGCTCGTCCGATGGTGGGCTCACCCTGACACCGACGCTCGGCCCGATCTCGCCGACGGTCAGCCTGACGGTGTCGCCCACTCTCACGCTCCCGACGACGCTGCCGTCGCTGCCCACCGATCCGTTCGCCGTCGGTGACACCGTGAAGATCCTGTCCTCACCGGTCCTCGGCCAGGTCGGACTGCAGGGCACGGTGGTCGGAGTCGACACGGTCAACAAGAGGGCAACGGTCAGCGTGTCGGTGCTCGGTGGCGGGCTCAAAACGACGCTGCCCTATGGGAGCCTGCTCAAGATCTGAGTGACCGGGTTGTCTCTAGAAGAAGACCGAGCGGCGCTGCATGAGCAGGGCGTAGAGGGACTGCTGGATCGTCTCCCGGATCTGGTCGGTGAGGTCGAAGACGAGCATCGGGTCGTCGGCTGCTGACGGGTCGAGCGATGCCGTGTCGACCGGTCGCCCGAACTCGATGATCCACTTGCTCGGCAACGGGATCAGCCCGAGCGGCCCGAGGAGCGGGAAGGTCGGCGTGATCGGGACGTACGGCATCCCGAGCAGCCGCGCGAGCGAGGGGATGTTGCCGATGAGCGGGTAGATCTCCTCGGCGCCGACGATGCTGCACGGCACGATCGGCACCTGGCTCTTGATCGCGGCCGACACGAAGCCACCACGGCCGAAACGCTGCAGCTTGTAACGCTCCTTGAACGGCTTGCCGACCCCCTTGAAGCCCTCGGGCCACACGCCGACGAGTTCTCCGGACGTGAGCAACCGCTCGGCGTCGGGGTTGGACGCCACCGTCGAACCGGAGCGCCGGGCGAAGGTCCCGAGGAACGGGGTCGAGAAGACGAGGTCGGCGCCGAGCATCCGCAGGTACCGGTGCTGGGGGTGCTCGTCGTGCACGGCGACCTGGGTCATCAGCGAGTCCATCGCGACCGTGCCCGAGTGGTTGGCGACGACGAGGGCACCGCCGGTGGCCGGCAGGTTCTCCATCCCACGCACCTCGACCCGGAACCAGGTCTTGTACAGGGGCCGAAGCAGGGGCATCGCGACGTGGTCGGTGAAGTCGGCGTCGAAGCCGAATTCGTCGACGGTGAAGTCGCCGGCGATCCGGCGCCGCACGTAGGCAAGGGTTTTCGCCACCTGGTCCTCGATGTCGCCCGGGTCGACGCCGGCCGCGGTGGCCGCGACGCGCAGCGTCGAGATGGCGACCTTGAGGATCTCCTCGACGCCGGGGACGACCTGGGTCGAGGCGGCTGCGGCCCGCTCGACCGACTCGGCACCCACACCAGCGGCGGCCGCGGAAGGCGTCGACGGGTCGGAGTCGGTGACCGCCTTGAGCGGGCGCGAGGCGCGACGGGCAGCGATCTCGGACCGGCTCGGGCGCGTCCGACCTCCGGATGTCGCGGCGGCCTTGCGGCTTGGTCCGCTCGTCACGGTCGGCGTCGGCCGGTGCCGAGGAGAGGCCTCGGGGGCCGGAGCCGCGTCGACTCGGGGAGCCTTGGTGGCGGCGCGCTTGGTCGGCGCAGCCGCCTTGGCCGCCGAGGCCGCGCTCACCGTGGTCGAGGCGGGCGCCTTGGTCGCGGCGGGCGCCTTGGTCGCGGCGGGCGTCTTGGACCGGGCGGGCGTCTTGGACCGGGCGGACGCTGTCGTCGCTTCGGCGACGACCTGCTCCGAGCCGCCGATGAGCGGCGTGGAGCGTCGGCGCGCGCGTTCTCCACCGGCCCGAGCGGCACCGGCGGCCACGCTGCCACGGCGAGCGACCGGCATACGGGATGAGGTCGAGCGTCGCGAATCGGGTTGGGACGCCTGGGTTTCGGCCATCAGCCGGCCTCCTGCTGGGTGTGGCTGCCGCCGCCGTGGCGCAGGGTACGGGCGAAGTCCTCGAAGGTCTCGCGGGTCGTGTATCGGGGTGTGAAGCCGAGGACCTCGCGCATTGCGGTGGTGTCGAGCCCACGGCCGTAAGCCAAGAAGTCCATCTGATCCGGTGAGAAGTCGACGATGCGGCTGCGCTTGACGAGCGAGCCGAGCGGCCCGGCAGCGAACGCCGGAACCGGCACCGGGATCCGACCCGCGATCGCGGCCGCCTG